>JAHEDC010000287.1 GCA_024641425.1 Verrucomicrobiales bacterium
GTTTCCCCCGCCTTCCTTTACAAAATGGAGAACCCCGGCACCGAGGGGAAACAATCGCCGGTCAACGACTACGAACTCGCGACCCGACTGAGTTACTTCCTCTGGTCCTCCGCACCCGACGCCGAACTGACCGACTTGGCCGCGCAAGGCAAACTCCACGACCCCGGAACCCTCGTCGCCCAAACCCGGCGCATGTTACAGGATCCCCGCGTCCGCCGTCTCGCCATCGAATTTGGAACGCAGTGGCTCCACACCCGGGATTTCGACCAGCTCGATGAAAAAAGCGAGCGCTCCTTCCCGACTTTCGCCGCCCTGCGCGGGCCGATGAACGAGGAACCGATCCGCTTCTTCACCGATTTCTTCCAGAGCAACGCCCCCGTGCTCGCCCTCCTCGACGCCGATTACACTTACGTGAATGACAGCCTGGCCGAACACTACGGCCTCGAAGGCGTGGAGGGCAAGGAATGGCGGCGCGTCGAGAACGTCCGCGCGCGGGGTCGCGGCGGCATCCTCGCCTTCGGCGCCACCCTCGCCAAACAAAGCGGGGCCTCCCGCACCAGCCCCATCCTCCGCGGTAACTGGCTTTGCGAAACCCTCCTCGGCGAGCGCCTCCCGCGCCCGCCCAAGGACGTCCCCGTCCTCGCCGACGAGATCCCCGAGGGCCTCACCGAGCGCGAACTCACCGCCCGCCACAGCGGCGACCCGAAGTGCTCAGGCTGCCACCTCCGCATCGATCCCTTCGGCTTCGCCCTGGAAGAATACGACGCCATCGGCCGCTTCCGCCAGACCGACACCGCCGGGCTTCCCATCGACGCCCGCGCCACCCTCGCCAACGGCACCGCCCTCGACGGCCTCGAGGGAATTCGAAACTACCTCCTCACCGAGCGCCGCGACGACTTCGTCTCGCACTTCGTCCGCAAGCTGCTCGGCTTCGCCCTCGGCCGCGGCGTCCAACTCTCCGACAAGCCCCTCATCGAGGACATCGCCGCCGAACTCCGGACCGGCGACGGCCGCATCGCCACCGCCCTCGAAAGAATGGTCGCCAGCCCCCAGTTCCGCGACATCCGCTCCCGGTAGCGCGGCTTTCCAAATCCGTGTCCGTGGAGCGGACTATCCAGTCCGCCCGTCACCCGATCACGTCGCATCGGCGTCTCGCCGGCGTCCGTGCCAGAGGCGTCCCGCCTCTAGCCCCATTTGCCTCCACTCCTCCGAACCCACACCACGACGGGGATTCCGCACCTTGCCCCCTTTCGTGGGAACGCTCCGGGGCCTCATTCCTACCACGGGAACCTCCCTCCGTTTTCTCTGATTCCGGACGCGAAGCCGTCCCGAAGGAAGTGGGGACGGGAGACGGCATCCGCGCTGAGCCGCGGAAAGCATGGACACGGAACCGGCGCACATCAATCCCGTTATACTCTCCCCGTATACAACTTTTGATGAAATCCTGAAATAGCGCGACCGCCCGCAACGATTTTCCGCCTAAGGGTGTGACCTTTTGCCTGCGACCTTTTGCCTGCGGATACCTGCGCTGGTTCTCCGGGGTGTCGGGCAGGACGACGGCAGTGCCGCGCCATTCGGGTGCCACTTCTTATGTAATGTTAGTTATACCGGGGCTGCTACCGGATCACCGTAGCGCCGCCCGGTAACCGCAAGGAGACCGGCGGAGGCGCAGCCGGCGGCGAGGCAGAAGAGCCAGGTCAGCGCTGGACGCACCTCGTAGAGAGCGAGACCGAGCGCGGGCCCCACCGTCAGGGCGAGCGACCACGTGAAGGCCATGACGCCCATGTAGCGGCCGCGCAGCTCGGCCGGCGCGAGGCTTGCCAGATACGCGCTATTCACCGGCAGACTGATCATTTCGCCCAGCGTGAAGACGGCCATCGCTCCCAGCAGCAGCGGGACGCCGCCGCCCAGGCCGTTCAGCGCGAACCCGAGACCGATGAGCAGATAGCCGACGGCCATGGTGGGCCGCGGTCGGGTCGCGCGCGTCCATTTCGAGATGAACAGCTCGCAGGCCGCGACCATGAAGCCGTTCAGGGCAAGCACTGAGCCATAGACCCGCGCGTCGTGGCCAGTGGCGAGGACGTGGCGCGAAAGCGTGGTGCCCATCTGCGCGAACACGAGGCTGGCCAGGAAATTCGCGACCAGCATCGTGACGAATTCCCCGTGGCGCGCGATCACGGGAAGGGCTTCGCTCCAGCGCGCCTGCTCGCGCGAGGTGCGCAGGCCATGCGGGAGGAAGCGCAGCACGATGAGCCCAAAGGCCAGCGAGGTCGCCGCATCCCCCGCGAACAGCACCATGTAGGAGTGGCGCGCGAGCAGGCCGCCGACCAGCATGCCGAGACCCCAGCCGATGTTGATGGCAAAGCGCAGGGCGACCCAGGCGAACACGCGATCGCCGGGTTCCACGATGTCGGCCACCAGCGCGCTGGCCGCCGGGTGGTAGAGCGCCCCGGTAAGTCCCGTCAGCAAGACAGCACCCAGCAGGCACGGGTAGTTCGGAGCGAGCGGAATCATCAGCGTGAAGACGGCGGTCGTCAGCAACGACAGGCCCATCGTATTGCGTCGGCCGATCCGATCGGCCAGGTAGCCGCCGGCAAGCGATGCGACGACGTGGCCCATGCCGAACACGGCGAGCGCGAGGGCGGTCTGGCCGGCCCCGATTCCGCGCGCGCCGAGAAAGATCGACAGGAAGGTCATCACGAAGGCGCCGAAGCGGTTTACGAAAGTCCCGGCGCACAGCACCCAGAACGGCGCGGGGAGCGCGCGCAGACTCTCCCGCAGCGCGCGCTTCGGCGCGGGGGGCGGCCCATCGGGGGTGGAGGAGGATGGTTTGGCTTGGGACGGTTTCATGGCAGGGCGCTGTCGCGCGGCATAAAAAAACCCCGCTCGCCGGTAAGGGCAGGCAGGGTCGCTTCAGTGGGTTCGGTTTCTGGCTTTCGGAGTTGTTGCGTTCTCAGGTCAGTCTGTTCCATGGCGAGCCTGCCGCCGCGACGTCACGGTGGCGGAGAATCATCGCGTTAAGGCGCGCGCCCTTCCAGAGGAGAGACGTACTACCGGAGACGATGCCTTTCAGGTTGCGCATAACTGCTTTGAATTAGAGACCGAAACCGCGGCCTGTCAACCGCGCGAATGATCATGTGCATCGTGGCCTTCCTTCCCCCGGCCCTTCGACGGAAGCCTGGAACAGGCTCGCACGCATCCCGCGGACTGGCTCCGGGAAGGCTGGCACATCGTCGCGCGCACCCTTCGGTAGAATGCTCCTTGGCCATTCCTTGCACTCCACCACCTTCCCGGATGCGGGGTGATGCGCATCTTCCCCCTGGCGTTATTTTTCGAAAGTCCCTCCGGTTCTCTCGGCGAGCGCCTTGGTTACCGCGGGACGCAGATTCTCCCAGAGACTTGACCGCGCCCAGTCGCGAGCGGCTTGGAGCTGGTTGGAACCGTCCTTCCGGTACTGGTAGCCCACCCTGGCGCCTGACATCGCGACGACGGGGAAGGCGCGGACGATCTCCTTTTTCTGCCGGTCATAGACATAGACTCCCATCGCCACGCTGCCGATGGTGTAGTTGAACTCGGCATCGACTTGCGGCGGATTGAGCTTGAGCGGCTTGTAACTGACCAGATAGCGCAGCGCGGCGGCGTTCTTCAGGTCGGCTTCGAAATTGTCCGCCGCCTTCATGTCCCAGGTCGCCCAGGTGAAGAGGTTCTCCAACCCGTTGGACAAATAGAGGTCGATTGCCGTCTTCTCGTCGACCTGGGTGCTCGGATCGGTGAGGCGCTCCCAGACGACCGCGACGGTGTTGGAAGCGGCACTGTCGTCCTGCTTGAAGACGGGAGCCGGATCAAGCGGCATCTCCGCTGACATCTCCTCCGGATTGGCGGCGACAAGTTCGCTCAGCTTCGCCATATCCTCCCGCAGGGTATCAAGCGTCGCCTGGTGGCGGGCGGCGACTTCCTGATAGGAATCGCCGCAGGAGGCCAGGAAAAGGGAGAGGCATGACAAGGCAACGGGCAAGGCGCGGCGTTTCATATTCCGAGGGTGCGCCCGTCTCGACCGACTGTCAATCGCGCACGCGGATCGCTCGCGCTGCCACGTTCGCGTTCGCGCTTCGCTCGTCGCTTTGTTCCCGATCTCGGTTTCCCAACGCTCAAGCTCCAGCCGCAGCTCGGCTTTCGCGAATGGCCGGCATTCTTCATGGGAGTGAACGGACACGACGAACGCATAGGTCGAATTTTGCATCCAGTGAATCACCCTGCCGCACAAGAGGCAAAACCCTTCGTCGTCATCCTGGGAATCCCCGGTCTGGAACGGAAAGGATCTGGAGACACCCGGGGAGCGGCACGCCTCGCCCCAAAGATGCCCTCGGGACTTCCACCTGAGACTGCGTCGTGGCGCACATGGTCGACGCTGTCCGTCCGCATCCCCAAGAGCAGTCCCCATTTATCGAGGTGATCGTGGATGCGTATGACATGGGGTGCCACCCGAATGGCACGGACTTAAGGGCCATTTGGGACGAGAGCGGTGCCCGAATCCCGGCGTTCGCCACCATCACGATGCACCAGCATTGTAGGGCGACCGCTCCGGTTGCCCTCCTGCCGAATCGAGCGCCAGCTCGCACTTTAACGGGCGTGCGACGTCGCAAGGGCCCACCGCCCCACCGCCCAGGCGAAGCGCCCGGCCTACAATCGAACCCGTCCTTCCATCGCCTTTCGTCGCTTAAGTCCGTGCCATTCGGGTGCCACCCCTTTTACTCTTTTACTTTAGTGCCGTCGGCGAAGCTGAGTAGATCCGCCCACTGTTTCGCCTCCGGTTCATCAAAGCGTCGGAACGCCGTGACCGCCCTGACCTTGAGATCGACAACTGTAGGCTCTGCGTGGTCGATGGGCGGCAGAGCCTGCACCGACTTCCAGAGACCGACCTCGTCACCAACGCGTAGGGCATCCTCGGCGATCTTGAGCCATTCCCATTAAACCATGGCCTTACCCCTCGTTCATTATTGCACGATGAGATCTCCCGCACGCCGGTATGACTCGGCAGCCTCGGCATCCTTACCCTGCCCAGCGAGCGCTTTGGCGAGTGCCATATGAATATTTGGATCTTTCGGGTCGAGCTCGATCGCCCGCCGGAATGCCGCTTCCGCCTCGGCGTTTTTGCCCTGGCCGCCGAGCGCACCGCCGAGCATAATATACCCCCCTGAATTAAGCGGCTCGAGTTCGACCACCCGCCGAATGTGAGCTTCCGCCTCGGCGAACTTACCCTGCTTCGCAAGAGCATTAGCGCTATCTAAGTGCTGTTGGAGCGCTCCTGATTCCGCAATGACGGGCTTGGCGTCAGTTTCCGGTGCTCTTTCGGAATGCTCCACCGGCTTCCGGAAGGGCAGGTCCGCGCCGCTACCTGCTGGATTGAATGACGGATTGGGAGCGGGGGTGGATGTGGCGGAGCACGACACCCCTCCCAAGCAGATCAGCACACACCAGGCCGCGCGCTTCCACCCGGATTTCCTCTTTTCGTCAGATTTGGCCATATCGTCTCATCCTAACCATGCGAGAAGGGCGGAGGGAATGCGCAAATCACCCAAAAAGAAGTCGCCGCAACCTCGGATCTTCGTTCATAAGCCCCCGGATCTAAGGGCAGACCGTCGCCGCCTCTTTCACAGACTTCCCCGCCACCTGAACCTCTCCCCGCTCCAATAGCCGCGCGGCGCGGTGCCAATAGAACTCGCCGAGGGTCAGCCGGTGGCGCTCCTTGTCGTCTGCGAAGCTGAGGAGATCCGCGCAACCATTGACGCGAGCTGGCAATCTCAGAGAGAGAGAAAGACGACATATGCGACGCACTAAAAACTGCTAGGAAATTGCTTTTACGGCCCAACGGCCTCCCCGCCGCCGGCGGGCCGGGGATGGAGGGGGTTACGGGGGAGGAAGGGGAAAAAGCGTTCATTTCCAATGAGTTTTTCTTCGATTCGGCCTTTTTGTCAATGGGGATCTGGCCTCCGAACCGGGTTCGGACTGCCGGAAGGCGAGGGTTTCCCGGCTGCCGGGCACGCCGGAGCGCTCCCGGCTGGTTTCGGAATGGAAACAGGCGGGTGAAGGGAGCGGATGGGCTCGGGAAACTCTCAGTCGTCCGGAAAGGCATCAAACCCGTCCGGCGGAAAGTGGTCGACGGCATCGAGGACGAGCATCGTGCCATCTCCGCGATCCGGTTCGGGGGCATTCCAGGCTGTTTCGTCGGCGGCCCCATGAATATTCTCCTTGATGGGGCTTCATTCGTCACCCGATGACGTCCACCCGGAGATCCCGCAACGTCCGCATTTTCCCCCATTCCGCGCCTCTCAGTTTCCGCGCGCCCTCGAGACGCTTCTTCCCGAAGTGTTCACGCTTCGAGGCAAAGAAGCCGTTCACGAAGCCTTTCGAGCCCAGAACCACGCCGTCGGTCATATACCGCACCCGGCAACGCAAGGCCTGCGCCAACGACAACTTCCCTCCCGAGGCAAGCACCTCGCGGATTTCCTTCGGACTGAATCCACCCTTCCGCTTCTCCACACCATCGACCGTCACCCCTCCCGCCCGCTCCTCTCCCGCCCGCTCCTCGCCGAGTCCGTAGAGGAGCACTCGGTAGCGCGCCACCGTCTTCGCCCACGACGGACGTTTCGTCTCCTTCACCCGCGTTTCCTCCGGCCCGAAGACCGCCCGTGCGATCCCTTTCCGCGCCGCCTCGTCCCCCGAAGCCGCCGCCGCGTAGCCGCACCAACGGTAGTCGATCGGATCCGCCACCAGGCCCGCCCGCAGCGGGTTCAGATCGATATACGCAGACACCATTTCGAGCGCGTGCGTCCCTTCCACCAGCACGCACTTGAACGCCCCCTCCCACAACGTCCCCACCCGCCCGTGCTTCTGGTTATACCAACCCGTCATCCGCATCTTGAACTCCTTCATGAAAGCCGACAGATCGAATAGCCGCGCCCTCACGCCCGCCGCGATCTTCGCCACGCCCTCCGCATGCCCGTTCTTCCGGAACATCGCCGCGTCCGAAAGCTGCATCCGCGTCGCCAGATCATCGCGCAGCAACTCCAGCCGCCCGACTAAGTCGTCCTCCGTCCACCCTGCCAACGCCGATTCCTTGTCCGGCACCTTCAACAACAAGTGGAAATGGTTCCCCATGAAACACCACGCGACCCCCGTCAAGCCACTGAAAGCCAATTGCTTGCCCAGCATCTCCATGAACGCCTCCCGCTCGGCATCCCCGAACAGAATCTCCCGCCCCGCCACCCGCGAGACGACATGGTAGAAATGAGCCGACCCCGGCTCCCCCAACTGAAAGGCGCGTGGTTTTCTCATCGGATCAAGGTCTGGTTCATAGCTGGCATTTTCGCCCGAAATTCCGCGTCATGCAAATTCATTCTTACTAAGGGTGCCACCCCTTTTACACGTTACCCCTTTTACAGACAAGTATCTCAATCCGCTCTGATGGGCAGCTAACGCGGCCCGGCGTCTCCAGCCTGTTCTAAGCGCAGGGCTACGGAACTGCCCCCGGCATACCCCGGCGCTTGCTGTGGGTATGAGCGGTGCAACTTCCGCTACTGCGAGGAAATTGCCTTTGTTAGGAACCGCGGGGAAATTGCTTTTACGCCCGAACGGCTTCCCCGCCGCCGGCGGGCCGGGGATGGAAGGGGTTGAAGCGGATCTTGAAACCAGAATTTGGTTCGATGTCGCGCCCGTTCCTAGCGGGACGGCTGCCGACGGCGGCGTCTCAGTCCCCCGAGGGCAGCCAACCCGGTAGCCGCCAAGGCGATGGAACCGGGTTCCGGAATCGCCTCGAAGGCCGCCTCACCGAATCCGGGGCGGTCAGCAATACCGTTGGTGCTGGTAATCTCCATCCAGACATACCGGGTCGAGGTCTGCGTGAATGGGAATACCTCGGCCAGCACGGCGTTTACCGGCCCGGTATTGGTGGCAGCCATGTAGTTCCCGAGGAGCACCCTGCCGAGTGGATCGGTGTCAGTATCGGAATAAAGGTTGAAGCCGACAATATTTGAAATGACGCCTCCACCCAGATTCCAGAGCGCGAAGGACTTGATCGTGAAGTCAGCACCAAAATCGAAAAGGAAGTTGCCCGTTGATGCTGAAAAAGTGTCGGCCTGCCATCCATTGTTGACAATGTCACCGCTGTCATGGGTGGGGTTGCTCGCGATGTAGGTGGCAAAATCGGTCACCCCGCTGGTGTAGGTAGAGCTCAACCCGGAGAAATTGATCACGTTGTTCCCGCTCCCAGCATGGGTTCCCAAGCTGGGGGAGATGGCGACACCGCTCGGTTGGATTATGGTAGCCGCCTGCGTGGCTAGCGGAAATGCGGTAAGCAGAAGGGCTGGCAGGATGAAACGGATGGATCGCATGGCCGGATTAGAGATTACTGCTACTGCTGCTAGGAAATT
>JAHEDC010000288.1 GCA_024641425.1 Verrucomicrobiales bacterium
CCGTTGAAGCCGCCTGAACTCAACGAGGCGAACTCCAGCGTTGTCAGCGTCTCGAGCGCGGTGAAATCGGCCGTGAATCCCGTCCAGTCCAAATGCTCCGGGAGGGAACTGCTGTGGGTAATCATTTGCGTCCCCAGCCGGGCCCCCATCGAATCATAGACGCGCACGGTGGCGGAAGGAGCCGTCTGGCCAAGGCCGTAGTTGTTCGCATAGACAAAAAACAACCGATACCATTCCCCGGGGATCGTCACGAAGGTCTGGCTGATTCGCCCCGGGCCGGGAGTGCCATCCAAGTCCAAATACTGCGTGCCCTCCCATGCGGGGCCCGATGTGAACGGATTGATAACATCCACGACATCAACACTTTCGAGAGACACCGACCACGACGGAATGGTCACCTCGCCGGCGAACACCGGTAAATAATCTGTAATGTCAGGCGATTCGAATCCTCCGTTTCCGATCAGATTGGTCTGCGCCGCCCCGATACTCGCGTGAAGTAAAACGACGAGGCAGAGCAGGCGGATCCAGGTCGCGGTTTTCATCTTGGGTTCTCGGTTGTCGGATCGTGGTCAGGGGATTCTGCCGAGAGCAAGCCCGACCCCGGCAATGGAGACAGTGCAACCTGGGCTGCGTCCACGCAACCGCGGAGACTTCTAAGCGAGCGTGGAGACAGCCCCAAAGGAGCGCCATTGATACACGCCTCGTTCTCAAGCGGCGCGGCGGGCCACGCCCTTTTCCCACGGGAATGGACCGGCGAACCAAAAGCTGGACATTGTCGGCGTGCGCCGCGCCGACAATGGGCGGCGAGGTTCCATTCAGTTCGAGGTCCCGGTTCCGAGGGCTTTCCACACCTCCCGCTGACAGAGGAAGAAGGCGAGGCCGATTCCGGCTCCTAAACCGACTCCATAGAGCGCTCCCCAGCCCACCATCGCTGCGAGCCGGTGCTCGAAACCGAGTTTGCCCGCGATCCATTCGCCCGCGAAATATCCGATCACATTGGGCACGAACAGGGCCAAGACTACGATCCAAACGCTTCGCAACGCCCCGAAGCCGAAAGCAAGCACGGCCGCCATCCCCGCCGCGCCGCCGAGGAGACCTCCATAGGCACCCGCATCGCCGCGCCACCAGATCCAGATTCCAATCCAGGCCACCGCATAGGCCAGGAAGGCAAGGCTGAAGAGCTTGTAGAAACGCACGAGCGACCCCGGCCCGGCAATGAGCCGATGAAGGCAGATTCCGCTCATCCCGACAAAGACAAACACACTGGCCAAATACATCTTCATCTCGCCCATCGAGCGGAACCAGAACTCGCTGGCGGCCCAGGGCATGAATCCCGCGATGCTTACCACCATGAAACCGATGCCTCCTCGCAGCACCGACTCCCCAAGGGTCGGGACCTCGGGGGCCAATCCGCCGGCCTTCACACGGGCGGCAATGCTTTTCGGGTCGAGCTGGAACAGGGCCATGCCACTACATCGTCTCCCGACGCGACGCGGTCAATTGCCTCGAAACCCAGAGAGCGCCCAGGGCAAGACAAAGCGAAAGCCCGTACCAACGCATCGGACCCGGCACGAAGACAAAGGCGCCGTTGACGACGAGGAAGAAAAGGAAGGCGTGCAGAACCGACCCGACAGCGCGAGGTCTGCCCGCGTGCCCTACGGGCGAGAGCCACCACCAAAGGACATCGCCGAACCACAGGACGGCGAAGAGGTAGTTGAAATACAATCCCCCACCCCACTCCATTCCCGTCATCGCTTCCGTCTGACGCGCCGTCTCCCGATACGCGTCCGTATGGCTCCACCCGTGGTAGAGCCCGAACGCACAAGCGACGTGAAGCAGGAATGTTCCGCAACCGAGGGTCCAAAGCCCGCGAACGCCTACCGCCTGGAATTCCCGCATCATTCCCCCGCAGGCGAAAGTATAGGCGGTAAGGGCTACCCAGACGGTACCCTTCGTGAGCAGTTCCCCGGCATTCATTGCGGGCGATCATAGCGTGGCGACGGTATGAATCCAAGAGAACCTCACCGCGATCAGATACTGATCGCGGAAAGCACGGCAATGTCTTCGGCGCGATCCGGAACGGAGTGGAGAGGCTCCGCAAGTGAGACGGTTGAGGCGCGGCGACAATTCTTGGGGAAATCCGATTTCCAGCTTGCGGGGCAACGCACCCAGTCGTCTATTCCGCCCGTAAAAGGGAAGGACAAATCGCTGTCCTCGACACTTCTCCGACCAAAGACACCCATGACCCATCCCAAAAGCTCCACGGCCCCGTCGCCGACCTTCCATCGCACACGGCGCCTCTTGCCGCTGCTCGCCCTCGTTTGCCTCACCGGGCTGTCGGCTTGCGCGACCATCAGGGTCAAGATCCGGCCGGATGAAGTCACTCGCGAGGGAGTGGCATCCGCGAAACTTCTGCGCCGCGTCGCGACGGCTCCCGTGGCTGCGCTGGGAGTTGTCGCGGAATCCGGTGCGAACTTCCTTGAGCGCGGTTCGAAATTGGCCAAAGCCGAGCGGGGAGAGGACGCGGCTGCCTGTTTCCTGAAGGTCGCCCTCGATTCGCGGATCCAACTCACAATGGAAACCGAATCCCGCAGTCCCGAGGCGACCGCGGCGCTGTTGGCCCTCCACAATAGCGCGCTGGCGCGTTTCGCGGAACTGTGGGCAGTCGATCCGCGCAGGGCGGAGGGAGACACGCATCGTTTCACCGTCGACGGTCAGACCTTCGAGGTATCGTCGGGGCCGGACTCGGATTACCGACGGCTTTATTTCGACCGCGCGATCGCCGCCGAATCCGTCTCCGGAAAAGGGGTCGTCACGAGTATTCGCAAAGGCTACGGAGCCCCGTTGGTCGCCATCCGGGAACAGCGCCCGGAGCGCGCCGAGGAGATGCGATTCTATCCCAAGCTCGGTCTCCACCTGCCGGTAACCCTCATCATGAACGATCCCATTCCCGCCGGCAACTCGCCGCACGCCGTTACCCGCGTCACGGTTTCGCTCAAGAACCCCATGACGCATGACACCGTGAGGGTCAATGGCAGAACCTTGCCGCTCGCCGCCGATTTCTCGGCTCCCTTCGAGGTCATGCTCAATGGGAAGAATCAATCCAAGGCGAGCCTCGCCGGCTTTTTCGGGGCCGACGAACGGATCAAGGAATCCGGCATCTTTCTGATCGAACCCTACGACCCGAAGCGGATACCTGTCATCTTCACGCACGGTCTGGTTTCGGTCGGCCTCATCTGGCGGAATCTGGTGGCCGAGCTGATGGCCGACCCCGAAATCGCCAAGCGCTACCAGTTCATGATTTTCACGTATCCCAGCTCCTACGTGATCTCGGAGTCGGCCTTGCTTTTCCGCCAGCAACTGGCCGCCGTAAGGGAGCACTTCGACCCCAACGGCAACGACCCCCTCTCGACAAACATGGTCGCGGTCGGGCATAGCATGGGGGGCATGCTCACGCATCTTCTGGTCGCCGACGTCGGGGATAACGGGTGGAACCAGATCAGCGATACGCCACTGGACGAGATGCCCTGGACTCCGGAGCAAAAAGCGAAGGCACGCGAGCTCGTCTACTTCGAAGCGGACAAGGCGGTCTACCGCGCGATCTTCATTGCCACCCCCCATCGCGGGGCCAAGAAAGCCCAGGCCAGCCTGTCCGGCTTGATCTCGCGATTCGTCAAATTGCCGCAGAACATCCTTGCCACCACGGCGGTCTTCCTGGCCGCACCGGACCAGCAGGATTTGAAGATCGATTTGAAGGACAATTCAACGAGCATCCAATCGCTCAAGCCCGATTCCCCGATCGTCAAGACACTCAATGCTTCCCCCTATCGCAAGGGATTGACCTACCATTCGATCATCGGCGATCGGGGCAAGGGCGACACCCCGAACAGTTCCGATGGCACGGTCGAATACTGGAGCTCCCATCAGGAAGGCGCGGCTTCCGAGCTCATCGTTCCGACCGGCCATTCCGCATACACCAGCCCGCTGGCGGTGGAGGAAGTCAAACGGATCCTCCGGCTCCACGCCGGCATTCGATAGGCTTTCAGCACCCGCTTATTTCTTGAATCGCCCCCGCCATCCGCGAGAGGCGCGGATAAGAAAGGGATATGCGAAAACCGAGGCAAGAATGAGCGCGGCCCCCGCGTAGAAACCCGCCGTCATCGTCTCGTATTCGCGGAAAAGGAGCGCCCCGATGATGATGCCATAGACGGGCTCAAGATTGTTCGTGAGCGAGATGACGAAGACCGACATCCTATTGAGAAGCTCAATGTATTCCGTGAAGGCATAGACCGTGCAAGCCATCGAAAGGACTAGTAACCAGACCCCATCGGAAGCACGGGATGGGATTGCCAGCCACACTCCATCGGGATGGATCCCTTCGAAGGCGAAGGCTCCGAGAAGGCACACGACGCAGCCACCGGCCATTTCCAGACAGGAGATGGCGATGTAGTGGTGTTTCAACACAAGCCGGCCGTTGATGATGGCAAAAACGGCACCGAGCAAAGCACAGGCGAGCGATGCGACGAGCCCCTTCCACTGATCGAACTGAAAGCGGAAAATGAGCCAGAGGGCGAAAACGGTGACGAGGCTGATGATGAGTTCGTAGCGCTCGAAGCGACGTCCCTTTACCATCAACGGCTCCAGGATGGAGATCCACATCGCGATGGTCGCGAAGCCCGCCATGCACACGGAGACATTCGAGATCTTGATCGAAAGGAAGAAAAGTAGCCAGTGTAGCCCCATGACGGCACCGACACCCATGATGGCGAGTCGCTCGATAGGGCGCATCGCAAAGGGCACCTTCCGCCAACGAACGATCACGAGCAGCGCGACAAAGGCAATGAGCGTCCGATAAAAAACCAGCTCTGCCGGAGGGAGCGAAATGAGTTTCCCGATCGGGCCCGTGAGCCCCCACAGAAAGACGAGAAAGTGGAGCTTGATCGAATCGCGGGTCACGGGAAAAAGGTTCGGGTTTCACCCGCATGGCACCGTTGGCAAACAACCTCCACCGGGGTGCCACTACCGAGAGCCCCAATCCACGATTTCCCGCTCGAACGCATCGCCGTAATAATGGAGGCGCTTGAAAATACCCTCGCGTGCCTCCGCGGGAGCGTCGAGAAGGTCGGCCTCCTCGTGGCAGCGCTTCAGGAGAAACCGCGCTTCGCTGATGGCCCGCAGGGAACTCGGATGTCTTGCACCCAATCCTTCGGCCGCCATCATGAACAGATTCTTCCGCGCCTCAAGGAAAGCATCGATGGCGGCTTCGAAGCGCTGCGGAGGCGCTCCCGAAGCGGCGAAAACCGAATGGCGCTTCCCTGCCGTCGACCCGACAGGATCCCCTGCCGGCCCGGCATCCACGCGCGTCAACCGGAGTTCGCCGTCGAGAACCAAATCCCCATCCTCGAGGGAGGCGGCAAATGCCCGCTCGGTGTCGTCATCCGTTCTCACCGTCAGCACCGAACCCTGAACGGTGTAGGTTCCCTCCCTCGCTTGTCCCGCCGTCATCTCGAAGCGTCCGTCAGAGGTCACCTTGACGACCGTGCCCTTCTCGTGTCGCCACTCGCCGACGACGGGCAACCTGGGATCGTATTCCCCCCCAATGCGAACCAATCGCTGGACGCCATCGATGACGAGGGTATCCCCCTCGATTTCAAACGGCTTCAACTCCGTGTCGCCGGCGTCCCCGTTCAGCCGAATCGCGTTCCCCTCGATTTCGAAGCGACCCGACTTCCCCTTGTCCGTTGATTTCTCGAAAACAGTCACCCCACCATCGGCGCGCAAATCGATGTCGGCCCGCTCCGAGGTCCATTTCCCGATCAGACCTGCCGCGTCGAACGGTCGGACGCGGCGGAACTCGTGCTCGTCCACCGTCATGTGGTCCCCCTCGATGAGTAGAAGCCCTGACTTCTCGTCCTCGCCGTCGACACGGACGAATAGCCAGTCCCCGTTGATCTCGTAGGCTCCCTCTTTCGCTACTCCACGCTCGACGATGCGCGCCTTTCCATCGGGCAGGAATTCGACGACCGCCTGCCCTGCCTGCCACGCGCCGAGGATCTGCCTTTCGTTCTCCTGCGGCCCCTCGTCTGCGGCCCAGACGAGGGTTCCGGCGACGAGACCGCCAAGAAGTGTGATCCAGGAACGCGTTTTCATACCGAAAAACTACGCGAGGGTGCCGCCGAGAGCGAGCAAGAAAACCCGAGCGGAGGCGGTTGCATTCCGCCTTGGCCGCTCCAAGATAGGCCCCATGACACATTCGGTACCGATCCGGGGACTCATTTTCGATTTCGACGGACTCATCGTGGATACGGAGACCGCGATCTACGACGCCTGGCGCGAACTTTACGCCGCCTTCGGTCAGGACTTGCCCCTCGCCGACTATGTGCGGTGCGTGGGCAGCGACTTCGCCCAGTACAATCCGCAAACCGTCCTCGAGGAGCGACTGGGCGCAGCGGTCGAATGGGAGCCCCATCTTGAGAAGAAAGATGCCCGCATCCGGGAATGGCTCGAATCGGAGGATACCAGGCCTGGAGTCCGAGAACTCGTGGCCGAGGCCACCGCTTCGGGCCTTCATCGCGCGGTCGCGTCAAGTTCCTCACGGGACTGGGTCAGCGGCTGGTTGGAGAAACTCGCCCTCGCACCCCACTTCCCCGAGATCCGCTGCCGCGACGACGTGGCCCGGATCAAGCCGGAGCCCGATCTATTCCTCGCAGCCGCCGAGGCCCTCGGCATCCATCCTTCGGAAGCCCTCGTCCTCGAGGATTCCGAGAACGGGCTCCGCGCCGCGCGGGCGGCCGGAATGCGCTGCGTTATCGTCCACAATCCGGTCACCGGCGGCGGAACTTTCGCTGGCGCTCTCGCGCGCTACGATGGGTTCGCGGCCATCGGTGGCCTCGCTGGTCTCCTCTCCCTCGGAGGCCGTGAGAGCGATCTTCCGACGGCCTGACACGCGCGCCCGAACGTAGCCGACGCTCCGCTCGCATCGTCCTTCGCGATGGAAGTGACCGCTTGAATCGGCGAATCCGACCCCCGATTTGCTAGAAACGGAGGACCCGGAAAAAACCCTGAGGCCCGCCGGAGTCCGGATTCGGGAAAGGTCCGTAAGTCGTGGTCTCACTATCCGTCGCACCCGCGATGTTGTCATCGACGTCGGCATCCCAGTTGATGAGATCCGGGGAGTAGTACAAGGCGTAGGTGCGGTTCGGTTCGGAGCGCCAGGTAACGGTGAATTCATCGGTTCCCTCGTTGTATTGGAAATCGGTAATGGCAATCGGGCTTCCGGTGCCGATCGTCCCTTCGAACGCCGCTTCCGAAACTTGCATGGAGTTGGCGGCCGCAGCGTCCTTGACGGTCGGAAAAACGAGCATATAGGAAGTAAAAGAGGCGCTGTTCGCGATTTCGATTGTCTGGCGGAATCCCACCGAGAAGGGCGTTGCCCCGATCGGCGTGGCGACGGTATTTCGTTCCGCCGGAAGCAGAACCGGCCCGCTGCTGATGAGCGTAAAGGCGCTCGCCGCGTAGGTCGCTCCCGGGCCGCCAGGAATGACCGGTACGTTTGTCCCGTAAAGCGCATAGGATGTCGGGTCCCGTGCCTCGGCGTCGTTGGCTGTCCACAGAGTCATGCTCGTCACCACGGTCGCCCCCGCCACCGGCGTGATGATGACGCCCGTATTGAGCTCGAAGAAATTGAGGTATTTCGCCCCGTCCCCCCCGTAGGAACCGTCGATCAGTTCAACCGGCGGCTCGGCCGCGGGCCAGTTGTTGACCCCTCCCGCCGTTCCGGCCTGCCCTTCCACGAAGTTGTTGCCTGTCAGCACGCCCCCGACAATCTGGTCACCCGGGGAGAGGAGAAGCTCGGCCCGTGATTGGACCGCGTTGCAGGCGCTGGCTACCCATGCGAGGGCAACCGCGATCTTCTTACTGGACATGTTCATCACAACAGGGGGGTGAAGGGTTTCCGGGCCCCGCGGCCCGGGTTTCCGGCCACAGGATGGATGAGAAAGTCTGCGTCCAGCATGACGAGTCGGCCCCTTTCGCACAAGAAAAATCCTCCGCTTCCAATGGATTTTCCGATATTTCGGCGTCGCTGCATAAGCGCCCCCCATTGCATCCCTCCACTGCGGTTACCGTCGCACCCGGTCCCAATGTTGTCGGTGGCCGGAGCGACTTCGGCCTCTTCTTGACCGGCGTCGCGGGAGGGAGTGCGGGAAGACCAACGCCCTGATACCGAATTTCCCGGATCGGGGACCGATGGCATCGGCACGCATGACCTGAGATTCGGGGAGACCGATTTCCAAGTATTGTCGGGGTGAGGGCAGCGTCGCGAACCGGTTTCTCGTGGCCCGATGGCACGCTCGGGAACGCCATGGGGCGAGCCCGGAAGGCTACGAATAGCCTCACCCTGAGCGCATCTGAACGGTGGGGGCGAGG
>JAHEDC010000705.1 GCA_024641425.1 Verrucomicrobiales bacterium
AGTGCGACTGGCCTCCACCCAAAGCGGAAGAGTGACTTCCGCACTCCGAAAGGGGCTGTCGGTGCGGCCTTATCGTCCCCGACCCACCTTGGACGGGGGCGGGAAAGGGATTGCGTCCCGTGGCGAATCCGGTGCACAGTGGTATCTGCCCATGAGACGGATCCCCCGCATCGCCGCGCTCCTTGCGCTCCCATTTTCGCCGCTGGCGGCTCCCGCCGGGGCGGTGGATTTCGCGCGCGAGGTGGAGCCGATCTTTGCGGAGCATTGTGTGAAGTGCCATGGGACGGAGAAGCAGAAGGGCGGGCTGCGGCTGGATGCGAAGGAACCGGCATTGCGGGGCGGGGACGAGGGGCTGGTGATTGCGGTCGGCCATGCGGCGGAGAGCCGGCTGATTGAGCTGGTGGAAGGACGCGATCCGGAGGTGGTCATGCCGCCGAAGGGAAAGCGGCTGACAGAGGACGAGATCAGGGTGTTGCGGGCTTGGATCGACGAGGGCGCGGAGTGGCCGGACGATGGAAAGGTGGCGCGGGTGCGCAGCGACCATTGGGCGCTGCAGCCGCTTCGCGAGCCGGAGGTTCCGGACGGGGCGGTGCATCCTGTCGATGCCTTCGTTGGCGCGCGCCTGGCAGGGGAGGGGCTTGGGCTCTCACCGGAGGCCGACCGCGCGACGCTGATCCGGCGGCTGAGTTTCGACCTTCTCGGGCTTCCGCCGACGCCGGAGGAAAGCGACGCCTTTGTCGCCGATTCCGATCCGCGCGCCTACGAGATGCTGGTCGATCGGTTGTTGGCCTCGCCGCACTATGGCGAGCGCTGGGCGCGGCATTGGCTGGACATCGCGCGCTACACGGAGAGCCAGGGATTCGAATACGACCACCTGCGCGAGAACGCGTGGCATTACCGCGACTACGTCATCCGGAGTTTCAACGAGGACAAGCCGTATGATCTTTTCATGCGGGAACAGGTCGCGGGCGATGTGATGGAGCCGGTGACGAACGACGGCCTGATCGCGCCGAGCCTGCTCGTGTGCGGGCCGTGGGACCAGGCCGGGAATTCGCAGTCGAACGCGACGCAGCGCAGGATCACGCGGGAGGACGAGCTGGAGGATCTGATCAGCGTGGTCGGCCAGTCGTTTCTCGGTCTCACCATCAACTGCGCGCGCTGTCATTCGCACAAGTTCGACGCCATTCCGCAGGAGGATTACTATCGGATCAAGGCGGTCTTCGAGGGAGTGAAGCACGGCGAGCGGCCGTTGCTGCCCGCGCCCGAGGAGCGGGGCCGCATCGTGGTGCTGCAAGGCGAGATCGCGGAGGCGAACGCGGAGATCGGGCGGATCGAGGCGAAGGGATGGAAGGTGGCGGCGGCGCGGAATCCCGGGGAGCCACGGGAGCCGGGGCCGGCGGCCTTCGCGCGCTGGAGTTTCGATGGAAGTGCGGAGGAAACGTTGCCGGGCGAGCCGAAGGGCGGGGCGCGTGTCGAGGATGGGCGGCTGGTGCTGCCGAAGGAAGGCGCGTATTTCGAGTCGGTGCCCTTGCCAAAGGATATCGGGGAAAAGACGCTGGAGGCCTGGGTTTCGCTGGCGGATCTGAAGCAGGGTGGGGGAGCGGCGCTCTCGATCGAGGCGCTTGGCGGAAGCGCCTTCGATGCCATCGTTTTCGGGGAAAGGCAGTCGCGGAAATGGACGGCGGGGAGCGAGGGCTTCGTCCGCACGCGGGATCTGGAGGCACCGGAGGAGGAGGCCCCGCCCGGAACGCTGGTGCATGTGGCGATCGTCTACCGTGCGGACAACCGCATCGCGCTTTTTCGCAACGGGGAACCTTATGGGGCCGCTTACACGCCCGCCGCCTCGTTGCGCACCTACAAGGCGGGCGAGGCCCATGTCGTGTTGGGGATGCGGCACACGGGCGGCGGTCGACCGTGGCTCACCGGAGCGATCCGGCAGGCGGCGCTTTACGACCGGGCGCTGAGCGACGAGGAAGTCGCGCGCTCGTTCCGCGCGGAGGGGTTCTCGCTGCCGCGGAGCGCGATGCTTGCGGCGTTGGAGGAAGCGGATCGTCTCGCGCTGGAGAAGTTCCTGACCGTGGTCAAAAACGCGCGGGGGGAGCTGGAGGCGCTGGAATCGGCCCAGGCTCCGGGCGTCACCTACGCCGGAAAGCGCGTCCAGCCCGAGCCGACGCGCTTCCTCCTCCGCGGCGACGTGACCGCGCCGGAGCAGGCGGTCACGCCGGGGGCGCTCTCGGCGGTCGCGGCATTGGATTCCGACTTCGGACTCGCGGCGGATGCTCCGGAGGCGGCGCGGCGTTTGAAGTTCGCC
>JAHEDC010000706.1 GCA_024641425.1 Verrucomicrobiales bacterium
GACGGCAAAGGCGGCGATGAAGCCTCCGATGCCGAGACGAAGGGTCCAGACCAATAGCCCGTGGCTCCAATCGGGGAGCCATGAGAGCCATTTGGGGAATCGGGATGCCGGACGCCAGGTGGACACAGTGGGGTTGTTTTCGGTTACCGGTTCTTGGTCGTCAGGAAGCGGTTGACGCAGACTCCATGGCGAATCTTTGGGTGAGGATCAAGGCTCGACCGGGATGGCTCGTGGAACCTCCTCTTCAACCGGGATGGCACGGGGAACCTCTTCTTCGACTGGAATGGCTCGGGGCGTTTCGTCGGTTTCAGGTAAATCGCCGACGGCGACGGCTTTCGGCGGGCGTCCGCCGGACTGGGAGGGAGTGCTTTCTACATGCTGCGTGCAGATGTCGGTCTCGGCCGGCACGAGGTCGATGGGGATGCTGTCGCTGTAGGCTTCGCCAGCGGTCTCGCAGGCGGGGGTTGCACGTTTTCCAGAGACCCGGCAGATGCGGCAGTCTTTGAATGATAGCTGGGATTCGAGGCCATTGGCTTTGTAGCCAAGTCGATCTGCGGTCTTCATCACCTCGGCCCAGACGGGCAGGGCAAGGGTCGATCCGTAGCCTCTGTCGATGATCGTCTTCGGAGTATCCATACCGACCCAGACGGCGCAGGTCAGGCTGGAAGTGTAGCCGACGAACCACGCATCGCGGTAGTCATTGGTGGTGCCGGTTTTTCCAGCGCAGGGCTTGTTGAAGCCGAGGCGCTTGACGCTTGCGCCGGTGCCGGATTCCATGACTTGGTGGAGGATGTTTGAGGTGGTCCAGGCGGAGCCGGGGCTGACGGCTTCGTAAGAATCGAGCCTGCTTTTTTCACGGCTTGGATAGACGACACCTCCTTCACGATTGCGGATTTCGGCGATGAGTCGCGGTGGATAGCGGACCCCGCGATTGGGGAAAACGGTGTAGGCGGAGGTGAGTTCTTCGGGCGAGGCGTCGAGTGTTCCGAGAAAGGCGGTTGGGTCATCGGCCATTTCGCGCTCGAATCCCACTGATGCGGCGATTTCCTTGACGTAATCGAGCCCGGCGTAATTCCCGACGCGGACGGACATGGTGTTGCGCGAGCGGATCAGTCCGACAGAGGCCGGTTGCATGCCGATGAATTTGCCGTCGGAGTTTGAGGGTGACCATCCGCCGGCACCTTTGACTTCACCGCGGCGAAGAGGATCATCACTGACCAAGGTTTCGGGCCGCAGGCCGTGGTCGAAGGCCGCGAGGTAGACGAAGGGTTTGAAGGTCGAGCCGATCTGGCGTTTTGCCTGGCTGGCACGATTGAATTTCGACTCGTCGGCATCCCGTCCACCGACGGTTGCGACGATAGCTCCTGTTAGATTCTCGATGACGACGACGCTTCCCTGCAGGTATTCCGGTGTGGGACGGGGTTCGGGCTTGTCGAGCCACTGGGCGCGGGTCTGGTGCTGGAATCCGCCGCCGCGTTCGAACTTGCGGAGGTGCTGGTCGAGCGCTTCCTCGGCTTTTTTTTGAACGAGGTTGTCGATGGTGGTGGTGATCTGAAGGCCGCCGAACTCGATGTTTTCGTCTTCAAGAATGCGTTCGAGTTCCCGGCGGACGGCGTCCATGGCCCAGGAGTCGTGGAAGACGCGCCGCCATTCGGGGCGGACGTCGATCGGTTCGGCCTTGGCGGCATCGGCATCTTCCTGAGTGAGCACTTCGGCATCGACCATGCGCTGCAAGGTGCTGTCGCGTTCGAAGCGTGAGTTCTCGATGTCCTTGAATGGCGAAAAGGCGTTCGGTCCGCGCACGATGCCGGCGAGGAGTGCGGACTCGGAAAGTGTTAGATCCTTGGCGTGCTTTTCGAAGTAGGTACGCGAGGCTTCCTCGATGCCGCGAATGGAGTGTCCCCAGAAAATCCTGTTTACGTAGTGTTGGAGGATCTCTTCCTTTTCGTAATTTGATTCGATGCGATAGGAGACCGCGATTTCGAGGAACTTCCGGTCGAGTTCCTGGAGCATGTGTGAGAAGGATAGCGGTTCCCATTGAAGTTGGTAGCTGTTGCGGGCCAGCTGCATCGTGATGGTCGACGCGCCTTGGGTCATTGACTTGTCCTTGATGTTTCTCAGGGTGGCGCGGGCGAAGCCGATCCAGTCGATACCGCCGTGGGAGAAGAAGCGCTCATCCTCCCGCGCGAGGATGGCGGAGAGGAAGTCCGGGGCGATGTCGGAGAAGGCGATGATGTCGCGCTTTTCTCCGTGGATGCGTCCGAGTTCTTCGCCTCGGCGATCAAGCACGATGCTGCGTTCGGGCATTTC
>JAHEDC010000289.1 GCA_024641425.1 Verrucomicrobiales bacterium
GGCGTGACGAGCCAATCCTTCAGGGCCGTATCGTCCCCGGCCAATTCCCGCAAAGCGCGGAGAAGGCGAACAGTTTCCGTGATGGGCCGCGCTATTTTCTCCGGGAGGATGGATGCCTTCTCACAGGTCGCGAGCGTGCGCTCCGAGCAATCCGCCATTTGCGCGAAGAGTTTTCGGGAAATCCCCCGCTGCTTCCGCCAGACCATGAGATCCGCGCCGCTTCTTATCGTGGAGCCGCCGCTCGTCGCGAACAAACTAAAGCGCCATTCGGGCCAGACCCTTAGTAAGAAAATGAGTTGCCCCGCAAGCCCAGGGCAAGGCACGAGCGCCGCCGTGGGTTCGGGGGAATGGCACGAATCCAATCCCCAGCGCTGCGCCGCACAGAGCACCATTCCCGCGATCAAAGCCGCGCTTCCCGGAGAAACGCGCTTTTTCCCCTTCGCCTTGACACCGTCTGCGGACAAAATATGGTTACCCATATGAAGACAACCATCGAGATTGCCGACGGGCTTCTTCTTCGTGCGAAGTCCCGCGCCCGGGAGCAGCGCATTACCTTGCGCGCCCTGATCGAGAAGGCCTTGGCCGCGACGCTCGACCAGCCGCTTCCCGAGACCCGCATCGAGCCCGTCACCTTCAAGGGCAACGGTCTGAGCCCTGAGTTCGAGGACGCCTCCTGGGACCGAATCCGGGAGGCGATCTACCCGTGATCGCCGTTGACACGCATATCCTCGTCTATGCCCACCGCGAGGACTCGCCCTGGCATCAAAAGGCCGCGGAGCGCGTGACCGGCCTCGCGAACGCGGGCGGTCCTTGGGCCATCCCGTGGCCGTGCGTCCACGAATTCCTCTCCATCGTGACCCATCCGAAAATCTACCTTCCGCCCACGCCCCTCGCCACCGCGCTCGCCGCGATGGCAGCCTGGCAGAAAAGTCCCGGCCTTCGCCTGCTCGGGGAAGGCCCCGGCTATTTCGAGAAGCTCGCGGCCCTGGCCACCGCCGGGAAGATCCGGGGCCCGAGAATCCATGACGCCCGCATCGCGGCACTCTGTCTCCACCACGGCGTCAAAAAGCTCTGGTCGACCGACCGCGACTTCTCCGCCTTCCCGACGCTGGCCTGCGAGAATCCGCTCGTCTGAAGGTTTGAGAATCGTGAAGAAATCGACGGCCACCGCGAAGACCCTGGTTGCCGGAGGGACCCGCGGAAGAGGAGCGGCGCGCCGCCGTCCTCGAGCGGTTCTAAGGGTTGGGGGAGGAACAAGCCCTCGGGCCGCGATCCCGATGTGAACATGAAAACTTCTGGCCATGGGACGCTTTGGTATCGTAAGTTGGGGAGTCGTTTGGGCCCCGAAGCGCCATCCGCCACGCCCTCTCCGGAACCGTCCATCGTCCATTGCCCCATGACCCGAAACATGCCTTTCGACCATCCCGGCCTTCCCCTCACCCGCCGCGAGCTTTTCCGCCGCGGGGGACTCGGCTTTGCTTCCATCGGTCTCGCCGGACTCCTCAGCGACCAGGGCCTGCTCGGCACCGCTTCCGCCGCGAGCGCCGGCGGCGCGGTCGACCAGCCGGTGCCGCCGAATTTCCCGGCCAAGGCGAAGCGCGTCATCTGGATCTTCATCAATGGCGGCCCGAGCCACGTCGATACCTGGGACTACAAGCCGGCCCTCGCGAAGTGGGATGGCAAGCCGATGAGCGATTTCGATCCGAGCTTCTCGAACAACACCGGCTTCTTCGCGAACGCGGTCGGCGGACTGATGAAGTCGCCCTTCGAATTCAAGCAGCACGGCCAGAGTGGGAAATGGGTCTCCAGCCTCTTCCCGAACCTCTCCCGGCACGTCGACAAGATGGCCTTCCTCCACTCCGGCTTCACCGAGAGCAACAACCACAGCCCGGCCCTCTTCATGATGCAGTCCGGTCTGCCGCGCATGGGCTTTCCCTGCGTCGGCGCGTGGGCAACCTATGGACTGGGGGCGGAAAGCGATAGCCTGCCCGCCTTCGTTGTCATGTCCGATCCCAAGGGCCGCGGGCTCCCGAAAGGGCACTCGCTGAACTGGAGCGCGGGCTTCCTCCCGAGCGTCTACCAGGGCACCTGGCTTAAGCCGACGGGCAAGCCGGTCGACAATCTCGAACGCCCGGCCGGCATGAGCGACGCCCAGCAGCGCCGGCAACTCGACCTCATCCAGAAGCTTCAGGGCGGACAGGCCGAGCGGCTCGATTTCGAACCCGAACTGGCCGCGCGCATCAAGAGCTTCGAACTCGCCTACCGGATGCAATCGACCGCGCCCGAGGCCCTCGATGTCGGAGCCGAGCCCCAGCACATCCGCGACCTCTACGGCGTCGACAAGCCGGAGTGCGACCACTTTTCCCGGCAGTGCCTCGTCGCCCGTCGCCTCCTCGAGCGCGGCACGCGCTTCGTCCAGATCTACTCGGGCGGGATGGACAACCAGCGGAGCTGGGACGGCCACAACGACATCTTCGGCAACCACACCGAGTTCGCCGGCGAGACCGACCAACCGGTGGCCGCCTTGCTGGAGGATCTCGAACAGCGAGGGATGCTCGAGGACACGCTTGTCATCTGGGGCGGTGAGTTCGGCCGTCTCCCCATCGCCCAGAAGTCGGCCAAGCCGGGTCGCGACCACAATCCGCACGCCTTCACCTGCTGGATGGCCGGCGGTGGCGTGAAAGGCGGCATCTCCCACGGAGCGACCGACGAGGTCGGCTACCGCGCGGTAAAGGACCGGATGCACGTCAACGACCTCCACGCGACGATTCTGCATCTGTTGGGGATCAACCACGAGAAACTGACCTACCGCTACAACGGCCGCGACTTCCGCCTGACCGACGTGGCGGGGAATGTGATCCGGGAGATTCTGGCGTAATTCCCGTCGGGCAGAACGCGTTTTCCGTGGATTCGTTGATCCGGGCCGCCCCCGGGGAATCGGGGGCGTGATGGAGGATTCCAAACCGACCGGAATCCGCTACACTTCCAGTCCGAGTCCGGCCTCGCGAGCTGCCGTACGACGACGCCTTCCCACGGCACGTTCCCCGCCCTCTCCTTCTCCCGAATCCCCCGCCGATGCCAAGGGAGAGCCCAAGGTTGTGGCCGATCTCCCGCGCGACCCCGGAGGCGATCACCTCCTGGCCCGCCGCAAAGCTCAGAAGTTTGTCTCCCACGCATTGCGTGCCCCCATTGCCGTCGACAAAAGCCAGCCCGTTCGCGGCGTTTCCCGACGTGAAGTCGAAGCCGGGAACCCTTTCGACGAGGAAGTGGTCCAGCACGGCCGGGTCGGTACTTTTGGGCGGGGAACCCGCGTCGGCGTTGATCGCGTTCAGGGCGCCAGTCCGACGGGCGGTGGCGGAATAGTCGGCGGCGCTGGCGAAGGCAGCGACATTGCGGAGACGGGACAGGCTATCCATGGCTCGGAGTTCCCGGGACGGGGTCAAAAGTTGGGATACAAAGTTCGTGGATGAGGACCAAGGCAATTGGCAAGGAACAGGTGTTTTTGCGTTTCGGAGCGCACTTTCGGCTTGCCCGCGAGGCGCTGTTCCGGGACGCTTTCCAGTATGAAAAGACGCAAATTCCTCAGAACCTCCGCGGGAGTGCTTGCCGCCCCCACCATTCTCTCCACCTCCGTCTTCGGCCAGGCCGGCCGGAAATCGCCCAGTGACCGCATCACCCTCGGGTTGATCGGGTGCGGCGGACAGGGCACGGGTGATTTGCGCAACCTGATGAATAACGATGGGGTTCAGGCGCTTGCGGTCTGCGACCCGGACAAGAGCCACCGCGAAAAGGTGAAAGGCATGGTCGAGAAGGAATATGCGAAGGAAAAGGAAAGCGGCACCTTCAAGGGCTGCGATGACTACAACGACTTCCGGGAATTGTGCGCCCGCGACGATATCGACGCCGTCATCGTCGCCACCCCCGATCACTGGCACGCGCTGGCCACGCTGGAGGCCCTGCGCCATGGGAAGGACGTCTACTGCGAGAAGCCGATCACCCATCTCTTCGCCGAAGGCCAGGCCGTCTACAAGGAAGCCGAGGCCCGGAAGGCCGTCTTCCAGGTGGGATCCCAGCAGCGCTCGGACACCCGCTTCCGTGTGGCTGCCGAGGCGGTCATGAACGGTCTGCTCGGCAAGATCACGACCGTTGAGGTCGGACTTCCGACCGGGAAGGGCACCAACGCGGACGACAAGGTGGCCCAGCCGATTCCGGAAGGGCTCGACTATGACAAGTGGTGCGGCCCGAGCCGGTTGCTCCCGTTCAACACCGAGCGCCTCCACTGGAACTGGCGCTGGTGCCTCGATTACGGCGGCGGACAACTCATGGACTGGATCGGCCATCACAACGACATCGCCCACTGGGGCCTCGAAATGGACAAGAGCGGTCCGATCAGCGTGCAGGCGAAGGGATTCACCTTCCCTGCCAAGGGGATCTGGGACGCGCCTATCAACTACGAGGTCGTCTCCGAGTACGAGGGCGGCACCACCGTCTCGATTTCCAATCGCCACACCATGGGCACGAAATGGATCGGCGAGAATGGCTGGATCTATGTCACGCGTGGCAAGATCGAGGCCTCGAACAAGGACTGGATCATCGAAAGCAAGGACCGCGGTCCGAAAAAGGCCTACAAGTCGGGCAGCCACCACCGGAACTTCCTCGAATGCGTCCGCTCGCGCGAGGCTTGCATCTGTCCCGCCGAAACCGGCCACCGTTCGGCCACCCCCGGCCACCTCGGGTACGTGTCGCAGAAACTCGGGGGCCGTCTCCTGAAGTGGGACGCCGCCAAGGAGGAAGTCGTGGGCGACGCCGAAGCCGACAAGCTCCTCAAGACCGTGGATTACCGCGGCGACTTGAAGCTGGGCTGAGACGGGTTCCCAAACGGGGATAGCGGACGGAGAACGGACATTCCTGCCCGTTTCCTCGCGACGCCACCCGCCTTCGCGGTTCCAAGCGGCGACACGTTTTCGCGCTTCGCCCCCGCTCGTGAACGGGCGGGGGCTCCGCTCTCCGCCGGGTCCCGCTTACGGCGCGAGGACGGCGCGGTAGTAGAGATGGGGATCGCCCGGTGCCGGGGCGGGCAGGACGCTGGTGGTCATCGCTCCGGCGGCGGGGATCGTCGCGCCGCCGTTGAGATCCATCCAGCCGCTCTCGGCGAGGCTGTCGCTGGCCTGCAGGCGGTAGTTTTTCCCCGGAACGCTGCTCCACATCAGGGTGATCGCGCCGGTGCCGGGATCGCGGGAAATGTCCGCGATCCTGAAGACCGACGCCGCGTCGAGCGGACTGGTTCCGGCAGCCACTTCCGCACCGTCGTTCGCGCCGTCGCCGTCGCTGTCGGCGACGTTCGGATTGGTGCCGAGGAACGCTTCCTCCGCGTCGCTGAGTCCATCGCCGTCGCTGTCGCCCTCCACGATGGTGCCCGGCGTTCCACCAGGCACGAAGCTGGCGCGCCAGTTCGCGGGGTCGTTGTAGTTGCCCTCGACATCGATGACCTCGAGCGAGCTGCCGAGGCCGTCGGCGGCGAGCGGCCAGCCGTTCTCATCGTCGTAGGTGAAATCGTGGATCGGGTTGCCGAAGCTGTCGCGAAGGACGACGCGCTCGCCGCCGTTGGAGAGCTGGCCATCCGGCCATTGCGCGAGAATCCGCGGCCCGGCCCCGTATTGGGCGACAAAGGAGGCGGTGTTTCCAACGACAACGGCGGCCTCGCCGGGAGCGAGGGTCAGGGCGCCTAGACTGAGGGCCCCGAAGGGACGCGTGGCCTCAAAGGAGACTCCCATGAGGTCGAGCGGGGCGGCCCCTGTATTCGCGAGTTCGATGAACTCGATCGTCGGGCCCGCCGGGTGGTTGTACATCATCTCGGTGATGCGGAGGAAGGCGAGCTGGGCCGGCACGGAACCCGGATCCACGAGAAGCAAGTAATCGAAAGCCGTGTTGATGCGCTGGGGCGTATTCGTGGCCGAGAAGAGGCCGCCGGAGGTGGCGGTCGAAACGGGATCGATGCTGCGGACGTGCACGCTCTGCCAGACGCCGTCCACGCGCCGCTCAAAGTGGAGCTGGCTGCCCGCCCGACGGATGCGGAGGATGGCGTCCGTTCCGGTGTGGGCCGTCGTGGCGAGCGTGGTGGCGACCCCACCGACGATCCGGCGGATGCCAAGCAGCGAACCGTTCTCGACGCCGAAGGCATACCGGGCGGCGGTGCCGTTCTCGTTCAGGTTGGCGAGGAGACCGGTCTGGTAAGCGCCGAACTGCGCGCCTTCGAGGGAAAGGTTCGTGTGCAGCGACCAGTTCGTGGAAGGCGGCAGCGGTCGGAGGAAGGTCGGATAGGCCGTGCCGGACAGCGGTTTGGCACTGTCGTCCTCGACCTGCACGACCAGATTGCCGGCTTTGTCCTGGAGCGAAAACCAACTGCTCGGCGAGTAGTTGTCGCGCACCTCGGAATTCGCTGCGGTCCAGTTGCCCGGCAGCGAGGTCGCGTTGAAGCGGGCGAAGTCGGCCTCGTTGAAAACGGCGACTTCGCGGGTGATCGACGTTTCCTTGAGCTGGGAGTCCTTTGCCGTCACGGTGAAGCTGTAGAGTCCGGGACGCGAGAAGCGAATCGTGGCGGCGCTCCCCGCGGACATCAGGGTGGCGAAGGGAGAAGGGACGCTCCAAGTGAAGGCAAGGGCGTCTCCCTCGGGATCGAAGCTCGCGCCAGCGTCAAGCGACAGTTGCTCGCTCACGCCGACATTCAGGGACTTCGGATTGGAGGACAGATTGAGAATCGGCGGCGCGTTGCCTGTCTTCAGGATCGAGAAGGGCGTCGATGCGACCACGTTTCCGTCCTTGTCGATGCCCTCGACAGTGAAGCTGTTCAGGCCGCTGGTGAGGTAGACACCGGCGAGGGACCAGGTCGTCGTGGATTCCCAATTGAAGACCGCTTCCGGACGCCCGGGAATGCGCACTGCGAAGACGCCCGAGGGACTGTTGCCATTGAGAGTGACAAAGTTCGCGGAAGTCGGGCCGCTCTGGTTGGCGCTGTCGCGCGTCGGCGACGCGTAAAGGAACCAACTGCCGCTGCCGTCGGGCTGCCGCCCCAGCGAGCGCCCGTCGAGGGGCATCGTCGTATTGAGGGCATTGGCGATGGTAAGTCCGTCGGCTTCCGTCAGATAGACGACCGTTGGGTTGGCGACCCCGAGCGCGGATTCGATATAGCCGACGGAGGCGAATCCGGAAGGCGGCACGATGACCGACTGCGCGATGCGGAACTTGGTGAGGTTGGTCGAGCTGTCACTGAGGTACCAGTTGTTGAGATCGATGGCCGCCGCGGTCGGGTTATAGAACTCGACGAAACCGTTGCCGGCGCCGGCGGGCAAGACCTCGTTGATGACGACACTCGGGGAAGCCGGTGCGGAGAGACTGACCCGGGCGGCGAAGACGCAGTCGGAGCTGGTGGCGTTCGTTTGATGCACCTCGCAGGCGATGACATTGGTGCCGTTGACAAGCGCGGTGGCGGGGATGGAAACGACGGCGAGTTCCTCGGCGCCCTCGCCGATGGTGCGGTTCGCGGCCGTTTTCCAATTCGGGTTGGCGGGAACGCCCGGACCCCCGAGGAGGGTGCCGTTGAGATAGAACAGCGCGCCGTCATCGACGATCAGATCGATCGTGATATCGACATCATTGAGCGGTCCGTTGTATTGGAAATCCTTCCGGAAATAGTAGGTAAGGTGGTTCGCCGCATCGCTGCTGTTGAGCATCGGCGTGCGCAATCCCGGGGCGGGAAGGGCCGAGGTCTCGAAACCATAGATGCCGCCGACATTGCCAACGGCATTCTTGAGCGTCCATCCCGCGTGGCTATAGTTGTAGCCGGCATCCCGCCAAGTCGTTCCAAGATCGAGATTCTGGTCGTTGAAGTCCCAGGAATCCGCGTACTGCACGACCGGAATGCCCACGCTGAGATCGACCTCCGGATTCGGATGCGTGGCCTCGGTGGTGACACCGAAACCGGTGCTGCTGTAAGCGGCCCCGAGGAAATTCTCGACCGAGGAAACCCGCCCGGTGAACCAGGAAGCGTATTTCCCGTCGACATTGTAGGCTGTCGAGGCGTCCTCCTCGGCTTGAAGCCAGGCGGCGGTACGAGGGGAGTTGCGCGTCCACTTGTCGAGCAATTCGGTGAGGTAGTAATTCATCCAGCGGCGGACGTGTGGCGCGCCAAAGTAATTCGGAATGCCGGGAAGCGTCCCCAGAATCACCTCGCTGGTGCTTTCGAAGACGCGGTCGCCATCCCAGTGGATCAGCGTCCAAAGTCCGTCTGGTTTCCGGTACATGTAAGAGTTCTTGCCCCGCCGCAGCGTGAGGGTGTCCCAATCCCCGTCGTACCCCCTGACCGCGGCATTCATGCCCATCATGACGGGATCGGCAATGCGGTCGATCTG
>JAHEDC010000290.1 GCA_024641425.1 Verrucomicrobiales bacterium
CCGGATGTTGCCGCTGATATTTCCCTGCCCGGGCCCCGTCGCGCCGGTTCCTCCGTCATGGAGAATGCTCGTCCACGAATACATACCCGCGGGAAGCCCCGAAACAGTAATCGTGAAGAGGGCCTCCGGGTTTCCGCCTGCGGCGTTACGGTCGTCGACCCCGATCCAGTCATTGCGTACGTCGGTAAGACTTCCGTTTCGGGTTGGGAGGAGACGAATAGTGAATTCAAAGAGGGAGTATTTGCCGTGAATACGAGGAATTGAGAAAAAGGGCAATCCTTTTCGAGATTTTCCCGCCTCACTTCGCCACAGCGCCGGCGGGAGCCTTGAGGATGGCGATGAGGTATTCCGTGGAAGTCTTGTGTCTCACATCGGGAGCACCCGGGTAAACAAGTTCGCAGCCGATTCCGACCGCCGCGCAGCGTTCCTGTAATTTCACTCCGAAATTGGCGGTGTGGGTGGGGTCCTTCTGGGGCTTTCCGAGGGCGGGGGCGGTCCTGAAGGTCAGGTAGACCGGTGGGTCGCCGGCGCCCGCGAGGGCGTACGGCGAGTATTCGGCGATCCACGGCAGGAGGCTCTCGCGCTCGGCAAGGAACTGCGCGAAATCGGCCTTCCCGAAGGCATGGCCTCCATACTTGCTGTTCGGAGTCCACTCCTTCATCTGCTTCGGGTCGAGCGTTGTCTGCGGTGCCGTGACCGCGGCGCACCACAGCCGGGTGGATTCGCGGGCGACGGGATCCTCGCTGTCTGGGTCGGCGAGGTCGTCGTGATAGGCGAGCCAGAGGCTTGAGCAGGCTCCGGCCGAACCGCCTGCGGCACCGACACGCTGCTTATCGAGGTTCCACTCGGCGGCTTTCGAGCGAACGAACTGCAAGGCTCGCGCCGCGTCATGCAGCGGGGCCCTCACCGGTGGCCGGATGCCTTCCGCGGCGGCCTGGCTGACGTAGCGGTAGTTAATGGCAACGACCGAGATGCCGGCTTCGAGCAGGGTGGCGACATCGGCGAAGCGTTGCACTCGCTCCTTCGAGCCGCCCTGCCATCCTCCGCCGTGGATAACGAACGCGAGCGGTGTCGGCTTGTCCGACGGGGCCTTCCAGAAATCGAGGACGTGGCGCTCGTCCCTGCCATAATGAATGCCCGACAGCGTGGGCTGCGGAACAGAGGCCTCGTAGCTTTCCGGCTTCCTCGCCGGCTTGGCTTCTTTCGTTTTGCCGGGGTCCTGGCCCAGCGCGGACGACGCCATCCAGAGCAGAAGGAGGAGGCCGCGGCGGCCAAGGGAGAGATCGGGGTTTCGATTCATGCGTTTCGCAAACATCACACACGAAGGGCAGAATGCACAAGGAGTGAGCCGGAGTAATTCCTTACAAGCTTGCGAATGCGATTCCGGACGGCTCACGAGGAGGCCGAAATGAGGAAACCGGCCTACTCGTTCCGCGAGAGGATCAGTCTGGCATACTTGCGCCCACCTCCGTCGATGGCAAGCGACCAGCGGAGGACGCTCGCATTCCCGACGCGCTCCGACTGGTCGAGGAGAAACGCTTCCCCGGCGCGCCAGGTCATCAGATCAGAGGAAAGTTCGACCGTGACCGTGGCGTCGTCGGCACCCAGCACCCGGGGAAACTCGAAGACAGGAACGCCATTGACGACGCGGGCGCCAACGGTCTCCGGATCGCCGAGGGCGTATACGAGAAGATCGTTCTCCGTGGCTCCCGTGAAGGGAATGGAATCGCTCGCGCCGGGGCTCCCGCCGCTACCGGCACTCGCACGCCAGTTCTGCGGCAACGCATGATCCGGACCGGACTCGGGGGAGATCAGAACCAAACTGTAACCGCTGCCGTCGGCCTCGCTGGGCCAAGGGGCCCTATCCCCGTAACGGAGGGTTCGAATCGGTGAGCCGTCGGCGGCGCTCAGCGTCACCCTTTCGCCACCATCCGCGAGCCGGCCGGTGAAGGTTCCCATGACGGTGGCGCCCGATCCGAAGGCGGCCACGAAGGCTGAGGGGTCGCCGACCAGCACCGCCCGCTGCCCGGGCCCGAGGGTGGCCCCATCGCCAAAGGCAAACGTGATGCCCTGGGTGAACGCGACTCCGGCAAGGCTGACCGTCTGCTCCGAGATGTTCATCAACTCGATGTATTCCGCGAGGTCACCCTGGGCAACGCTGGGATGGTAGTGGATTTTGGAAAGGACCAGGTTGCCGGGCGAGGCACGGGTATCGGCGATGAAGGTGGCCTCGTTGAGAGCGCTCCACTCGGTGCCCTGAAGCGCGCGGGCGCGGATGGTGGTGGTCGTATTGATCGGGATCGGATCGGTGCCTTCGCTGAGGCGCTTTCCGACAAGCGCGAGATCGATGACCATGTCACTGCTGGCCGCGGTGCTATTGTGCACTTCGACCGCGATCGTGTTGGAGCCCTCGACCAGAAGCGCGTGGTCAAACGTGTAGCTGTCGAACACGCCTTCATTGCCGTCGTTAACCGAGGGCGTTGAAAACCCGATGGCCCCGGCGGGCATATTGTCGCGCACCGCCTCGGTGCCGTTGAGGTAGACGACCGCCCCGCCGTCCGCATGAATCTGCAGCGTGGTGCCGGTGATCAACGCCGTGCCGGCAACATCGAAGGACTTGCGGCCGTAGACGGTCAAGTAGCGGCCGGGATTGACCTGGGTCAGGTTCGGATAGCCGTTGATGCCGCCGAATCCAAGGGGCGCCGCACCGGAAGGCCAAGCCGAATCATTGTAATCCTTCGCGCGCCATGCCGTCCCGAGATCGGTGCCGTCGTCGCTGTATTTCCAAACCGATCCGGCCGGAATGCTCGTGAAATCGATCAGTTCCCCGGGGATCAGGATGGCTGTCGGGCTGATCGTGCCGCCCGGGAGGCGCGGATCGCTGCCGTCCGTCGTGTAGTAGACGTTGCGCAGCTTTCCGTCGATCTGCAGTTGGTATCCCGGCGCGACCTCGCCGCCGTGCTGGCTGAACACCGGGGCATCGATGCTCGGGAAAAGCCCGTCGGCGCGCATCTGTCCGATCACGACGTCCGTGCGTGTCGCGGCGTTGACGTTCACGATCCAATTGACGTAGTTCTGGAATGCAGAGGGCGTGTAGAAGGGGATGGAAATACCTTGGCTGGCGTTATACGCCACCGCCGTGGCCGACCACCGCGCCGTCTCGGGGATGATCGTGCGCGAGATGCGCTGGGCAAGCTCCGTAATGTCGGCTTTGACGCGTTCCTTGGTCAGCATTCCGCCGTTGAAGAAATGCTTCTGGGCCAGATCGGCCATCCGTATCCTGAATTCCGCGTGCTGCTTCAGCGCATTCAACATGTTTCCCGGCCCGCCGTTGTCGACGGTGTTGGCGGTCGAACCGGTGGTGGCGTTGCCGCCGCGACGGATGAGAAAATCGTTGTCCCACATGAAAAACTGGAACTTGCCGCCCGGCTCGCGTTTGCGGCCAGCGACCCAGTTGTGCTGCGGATACCAGTCGTGCTCGTTCCCACCATAGAAATTCAAGAGCATGTAGTCGATGTAGTTGTCGACGTCCATGTAGTCCTGGACGATCGCGTAGTTGCCCTTGTTGGCGACAAGATAGTCCCAGGCGGTGCTCTCTCCCTGCGACACGAAAATGCCGCTGCGCCCCTTCATGATGTCGTAGTCCTCCTCGTTGCCGCCCTGATGGGTCGCCATGAAGTCGGCATTGGGCCGCTCCATGAGATGGAACTGCCCGTAGTACTCGCCATTCAGATAAACGTGGACGAACTTGCCGCGCATCGAGAGATGCCCCATCTCGATCTGCCGGTCGAAGAAGTACCGGTTGCGGACGTAAACGCCGAGCGAGTGCGCGTAATGATTGTCGAAAAGGCAGTCGTGGCTGCCATTGCGCAGGAGGATCTGGTCGAAGCTGTCGACGGCGGTGTCGCCGCCGTAGGGCGTGTCCCCGAAGAGGTCGAACTGGAGTTTCGAAGGGCCGTAGATGGATTTGAAACTCACGCGGAGGGCCTTTTTCGGGTAAACGGTGAACTGGCCGCCGAAGCGTTCGACGCCGGCGTCGGCGTGGAAGCCGTCCCGCCCGTCGGGGAAGATCATCTCGATCGAGACCGGGATCTCCGGCGGGCTCATGACAGGCTCGGTGGGAATGTCTTCCTGGGTCACCAGCGAGATGCTGGGGATCTCAAGCAAGGCATCGCGCATCTGCGGCCCCCAGACCGCATTCTGGGTGATGGTCGTCGACATGTTGGGGTGGGCGATGACCTGGTCGAGGAAGAGGTAGGTCTGGGTGTCGATGTTCGTCCTCTGGAAGCCCGCCTTCTCGGCGTAAACCCGGACGATGGTGGTGGTAGTGACCGTAAGCGAGAGCACCGGGGGCGTGGCCGGATCGGACGCCTCGACCCTCGGGCTGCCCGGGCCCGGGGTCGAGCCGTCGGTCGAATAGACGAGGGTCGCGCCGGGGGTCGCCGTGGTGACTTCGAGCGCGAACGGCTGGTCATAGAATCCCCGCTTGTGACTGAAGGTCGTGTCTTGGACAAAACCGAGGACGGAGCTGTTGTTGGCGGCTCCCGGGGTAGGCGCCTGGAAGTAACCGTATGTCTGCTGGCCGGGGGCGAGTCCGTAGGAGACATCCGTGTATTGCCGGGGAAAAGCCGGGGCGAACTCCTGCTGCACGGTGCCGTCGGGCCGCACCAACGCCAGATACTCGCCGCTGCCATTCAGTCCGAAATTCAGGTGATACTCCCCGCCGGGGCCAACGCTATCCAGGCCGGAAGCGTAGACCACGAGGTAGGCGCCGGCCGCGATCGATGCTCCTGGCGGGAACGTCCATCGGGCGGGCGACTCGATGCTATCGGTCAGGTGCCAGCCCGCCAGGTCGAAGGCGGTGGCCCCGGGGTTGAAGAGCTCGATCCAGTCGGGCGTGGAATTATCTGCCAAGCTCAAGGACCCGCCGTTCGCGGCCATGAACTCGGTGATGGAGGGAGCGGTGCCCTGGGCAGACGTCGGCGCAAGGAAAGCGAGGTGCGGCAAGGTAGCGAGAGCAAACGCAGCGGCGCCCCTTCTCCACCTGCCTTTTTCAACAAATGCCCTTCGGGGTGGGCGCGAGAGCGAGCTTCCTCGGTGGCAGTGCCGTCGCCGTGTTGCTTTAGGAATATCCTTCATGATTTTCGGTGTATTTTCTTATTCCTCCGCCTCGATGCGGACAAACAATTGACCATGGGCTGGCATAGCGGTTAAGACAACCTCCACGGTTTCGACATCAAGAGCATCCGGCGGGCCAGGTGTCTGGGAAGCGGTGACGTCCTCAAGCCAGCTCCCCAGATCGGTGGAGACCCAGACCTTGTAGCTCAGACCGGTAAGCATTGGCGTGCGCCGAGTATAGCCCAGCGATCCGCCGGCGCCCAACGATCCTGAGTAAGGATTTACCGAGGAAGCCTTGGTGGGGTCGAGCCCCCAGATCCGCTCCTCGTCGTTGGTGAGACCGTCGCCATCGAAATCCGCGCCGGGATCGGCGAGGTCGGCTCCGGAATAGAGGACATCCCAGTTCTCGTAATCCGTCGCCGGAACGACACCGGTCACGTCGTCGTAGCTGGCACCGAAGCGGATCTCGTCGAGCAGAACCTTGTCTCCCCTCTCGAAGGTGATCGTGTCGTAGGTCGATTGATCGACCTTGACGGAGAGCGTTGACTTGACGCTACCGAGGTTCAGATCCGTATCCGGCAAGTAGAGCTGAAGCGTGTCGAAGTCGGTAGGGGTCGCTCCCCACACGATCTTGCCGACGACGAGGGCGTGTTTGCCCGCGAGAAGAAAAGATCCGGCGATATCGGTGCCGTAGACGATGCCGCTGAAGCCGGTGCCGAAGGAAGGATCCTGGAACTGAGCGGCCCGGATGTGGCCGTTGCTCCCATCGCTGCGTCCCAGGACTGCGCCCAGGCCCGAACCCAGCTGCGGGCTCTCGTTCGCGATCTGATAGCTGTAGTTCCCGCTGGTGAACTGGCTGTTCGCAAGGGCGAAGGCCAGGGTCGTATTGGTCAGGTTGCCGCCGGTGTCGTATCCCATCAAAACGCTGAACCAGAGCGTGGCGCCGCCATCGAGCAGACCGTTGCCCGCCAGGGCCGACGAACGGATCGCCCGGAATCCGATGAAATTGTTCTGACCTCCCGTGAAATCCGACAGTTTCGCCCCTCCCACCGGAAGAGTCCCGTAACTGAGCGTTCCGGCGGTCACCAGCGCCGTCGGGCTCCCGTTCCACATGCCCTCGAGACCCACCTCGGAATTGCCCGATTTCAGGTTCAGCGGTCCGACGGCGTAATCGAAGGGTTCGTAAATCACGGCGTTTCCGGCGGGCGGGCCCTCGAGGTTGATCTGGACGACGGTCGGGGCGGCGTTCCCGTTGGCGGGTACTACACTGTAGGTCACCGGGCCCGACGGGGGCGGCGAGCCGTCGGTGTAGCTTGTGGCGGTGCCGGCAAGGGAGCCCGCAATCAGTGCGCCGTCGCGTCGCACCGCGATGTTGGTGTAGGCCATGTTGTTGACCCAGGTCAGGCCGACGCCCCCCGAATTGCGGAATGCCTCCAGACCGGTGATGCCGCCGTCGAAGCGGACGGTCAGCGGATCGCAGGGATCGCCGGGCATCGTGAAAAGAACCTCGTAGTCGAACAAGCCCGGCTGCGCGGTCGCGTCGACAAAGCTCGCCGGGCTCGCCGGCGCCGAGGCCGCGATCTCCACGGAATTCCGAAGGACCCGGACACTCGTCGGTGTCTCCAGACCGTTCTGCCAGGTGAGGGTCACCCCACCGGGTCCGCCCGCGGCGCGCAGCCGCGAGGGACAGCGACCGGGGGCAAGCGTCGTCATGGCGTCGCCCATCGCCAGACCCATGTTCACGTAGGTCCTGGCATTGCGGTTCCAATGATAACCCTGGTCGGCAGGCGAGTGTTCCTTCGGCTGCCAGAAAACCAGTCCGTCCCAGGGGACGCGGGTGTCGACCACGGCGACGTTGCCGACGAATTCCTGCTTGTTCGCCATGGCCAGTTGGGCCAGCTCGACCTCGCTGTAGGAGGACGGGTTTCCATCCATCCCGGAAGAGGCGATGACGAAAGGCAGCCCGGGAACCTCAAGGTCATTCCGGATGTCCCGGATGAAATTCGCCATGTTGACTTCGTATTCGGAGCTGTAGGCCGGAGTCACCCGGTCGTTCCACCCCTGGTGCCAGCAGAAGCCGGCGATCTCATAGCCTCCGGCCGCATTGTATCCTGGAAAATAGGTGCCCAGGTTGGCAATCGCCTCGTTCACCAGGCGCACCACCTCGTTGTAGTAGAAACCGGTCGTTCCCCCCGAACTCGGCGGGCGGAAATCCACCTCCAGACTCTTGCCGCCCCAGGCCGCCTTCACCAGCAGCACCTGGTTCTCGTACTGGTCTCCCATGAAATGCCCGAAGCCCAATTCCGGGCCGATGGTTGTGGAGCTTGAGCCGTAGCCCGTCGTGAGGCCTCCTTTCTTCCCGTTCTGGTCGCGAATCCAGACGTCGTCCCGCACTTTCCACGTCGCGCCATTGACCAGAAACTGGTAGCTGCCTCCCGGATCGTTGGCCACGACGTAGTCGAGCGTTCCCTCGGTGGTGGCAGGCATCATGGTCCCCTGGCCCAGCATGTTCGACTGTCCGGCGAGGATGAAGATCTTCACCGGACTGCCACCCTGCTGGGCAAGGGCCGCGGAGGAAAAGGCCAGGAGGCTAAGCAGCGGGGCAAGGAGGCGGGAGGCGGAGAGGATGGAGAAAGACGGGGAAGTGGGATTCATTCGCGATTCAGCGAGCGGAGGAGATGCGGCGGGCAAAGTGCCGAATGACTTCTCATCATAGTGCAGTGAACCGACAATGGACAATAGGGTCGGCGAAAAAGCCCGGAGTGGCCCGTGTAAGCTTGAGAGACGAGGATTTCCCCGATCGCCTTCTTGCGCCGCCACCGGAGCGGACCGAGACCCGGAAGGGCGGGCAGGCTCCGTAAGAGAAGTCCCATCGGCAGGGGTCGCGCCCAAGCGGATCTCATCCGCCATGACCCTGGCGTCACGCTCGAAGCGGATCGGGTCGTGATTTCGTCCTCGCGGTTCGACCTCGTTCCGGCCACTGTGGCAAAACGAGCGTCATCGCCCCAGGGCCTTTGAGTCGGCGAACCGCACCCGCGGAAGCCCCCTGGCGGTGGAAGAGCTCCCGCCCGAGAAACCCGGCTTGCAATTGTTTCGCGCCTTCTTAACATGCTGGCCCACCGCTCACGCGCCTTTCGTCCTCGTCCATGGAACTCAGCAAGATCATTGAAGCCCTCCTCTTCGCCTCACCCGACCCGGTGAGCACGCCGAACCTTGCCAGGATGGTGCGCGAGGCCGCCGAGAAGATCGAGGAAGGCCAGGAGCCCGACAACCACGCCGC
>JAHEDC010000009.1 GCA_024641425.1 Verrucomicrobiales bacterium
TACCGGAATATTCCCGCGTCGGGCGCGGCCCAGATCGAAGTGCGCTTTAAAGAGGTCTCGTCCTCCACCGATAACTCCCTTGCCGACATCCCGGGCCATTTCACGACTCTTACTCGTGCCATAAGCACCGGAAGTCCGGTGAATTTCCGCATCGCCTATCCAGCAGGTAACGGAGAGACACTTGGCCCCGGCTATGTCATCAAGGCACTCTTCGACAAGTCGCTCGGCGCCGGAATCTCCGAATCTGAGTTCCTCGACGAATTCTCGATCTATCTCGCAAGCACGGAATCGGGACAACCTACAAATGCGGTGCTCCAGGATCGATCGGACTATTCCATCGTCTCCAATGAGACCGCCAGCGACGACGCCCTCTCCTTCAAACTCCCCAACCTGTATAATGGCGATCCGGCATTCCTCCACCATCTCCGGATTGTCCATCTCCGCGGCGGCATCACCCTCTCCGACACCCGCCTCTTCCTCGCTCCCCCCGGTGCCCTACCCGATCGCGACGGCGATCTGCTTCCCGATTTCTGGGAGTTGTTCTACGGTCTTGATGCAAACAACGGGGATGGTGTCCACGGCGCGCAAGGCGACTTCGACGGCGACGGAACGACGAACATCCAGGAATATCTCGCGGTCACGAATCCGATTGCGAGCGACATCGTCGATTTCCCGATTCGCGGCATCGCGACCCAACCCGATGGCACCCGCATCCTCACTTTTCCGGTTCATCCGAATCGAAGCTATCGCATCAAATACTCCAGCGACCTCCTTCATTGGTTCGATGCAGGCGTGCCCTTCACCGTCCTCGCGGACGAGGCCGCGTATCAATGGCTCGACGACGGAATGGCGACAACTCCTGAACCCTGGAACGCGGAGCGCCGTTTCTACCAGTTGGAAATCAGCATTCCGGCGGCACCCTAGAAAAACTCGCTGACCGAAAAGTCCGGGTCGTGGGCGACGAGGAGATAGACTCGATTCTCATCATTCCAAGCGACGGATTCGAGACCGCAGCAGACTTCGGGCTTCCGGAGCGCATCGCCCTGCGGCAGGCTCACAAACGCTTCACGACCGATGACAAACAGGTGCGCCACGTGACCGTTCGCGGTGTTTCGGAAGCAGAAGAGCGACACCTTCCGCCCGTCCCAATCGATGACGGTGCAGCCAATGCCTGAAAGGGCGTTCATCTTATCAGGGAGGGATTCGAAAATCGGCCCCGAATTCGACGCCACCCACTCCGCCAGGGCCACGGTGTCCTCATCCTTCATCGACAGTTTGATTTTGCCGTTCGCGTAATCCGACATCGATTTGCGGAATGAAACGAACTCCGCGCCCGACTTTCCTAGCAAGGGAGTCGGTTGCGCGGTCCCGGCTTCCGGAGAAAACCAGGCGTCACGAAGCGATAGACCGACAACCCCGAGGACAAGGATCCCGGCGGCTGCAGCGACCCATCCACGTAGCAGCGCGCCACGGGTGCCGGAAGGGTGCGCGGGAGCCGGCGACTGGATCGCGGCCATTCCCGCAATCAGACTTTCGCGAAGAGAATCCGGCGGTGCCGCGAGCGCATCCCTCAAGCGGGCTCCGATGGCTTCGTCAAGGGAACACTCCTCGCGATACCAGACATCCAGGGAGGCATCCTCCCGAAGCAGTTCGAAAGCGGCGCGCACGTCGCCGTCTTCCGGCTCCGTAGCGACTCCTTCGTCTCCCGGACGGGTTGCTCCAAGCAATGCCTTGGCTTCTTTTGGTGTCATGGTTTGATAGAAAGAAAAAAAGAACGGAAGGAATTCAGTTTGTCCTGTCGGCCTCCGCGAGGCGGACTTCCGCCGCGTGGGCCGCGCGGGCGAGCAAATCGCGCAGTTGCTCCTTGCCCCTGGAAATCCGGGACATCACGGTGCCGATCGGAATGTCGAGGATCTCGGCGATTTCCTTGTAGGAATGCTCCTTCAGGAAGAAGAGGGTGACCGCGTCGCGGAATTTGACGTCCACCCGTTGAAGCGTTTCCAGAACGAGACTGGCGTCCATGCTCCCCACTATGTCCTCCGTCACCGGTGGAACTTCGCTCGGCACAAGATCGATGTCCACGTGCGGGAATCGGGTGATCCGCCGGCGCGAGCCGAGGAATTCACGGTGCAGTGTGGTGAAGAGCCAGCTTTTGACTTTTTTCGGATCCCGCAATTGATGCCCCTTCTGAGCCCAGCGGTAAAACGTCTGCTGCGTCAGATCCACCGCGTCCGGCTCGTTCTTCGCCAGGCTGAAGGCGAAGCGATAGAGCGGCTGGTAGTATTCGTCGACGAGATGCTGAGGATCGATGGTCACAGGATTGGCATCCTCACGGCGGCAGCGAGCTCGCCCCACGCCCCCCGGGGGCGCCGGACTCCAGCCCGCGCGGGCCTCAATCGACTTTCGCGGGAAGGGATCGTTCGGAACTTCTATATATGACAGGACGGCAGGCATGTTCAAGCAGGTTTCGCGACCGCTTCGCCACGATCACGCCTAATTGAGCATCGATCGGTATCCTTTATTCCCGATACGCGGCCTGACGCACCGTCTCGGCGAGGAAGGGAATCTCCGCAGGCAGAAGCGAGTCGGCTAGTCCGGTGGCGCGTGCTTCCCGGTAAAGTTTCAACCGAGACCGGCGATAGGCGGGATCGTAATGCGTTGCGAGCAGCGAGTCCACGAGCATCTCCCAGTGTCCGGCCCGCGCCAGCCTTGCCCATTCTTCGATTATCGCTTTGCCGTGCAGAGATTCGAGACACGAAAGCCTTTCGAGGAGCAAATCGGGATCGGCGGTAAAGTGCGGGTAGGTGCGCAAAAGGAAATCCCTCCGCGCCGTGAGGGGAACCGTGAGTTCGACGACTTCCGATTCCCTCAGCAACTTCCAGAGTGCCGGAGGTACCTGGAGATTTCCTATCCGATGGCTCTCCGCTTCGACAAAGACAGGGCGCGAGGGGTCAAAGCCGCGCAAATCCTCAAACAGAAAGCCCTCGAAGCGGCGTTGCGAGGGTTGGGGCGCATCCGGCTCGTTTCCGAGCAGCGAGCCGCGATGGTTCGCCCGCCCTTCCAGATCCAGCGCTTGTTCGCCGGCCTCGGCGAGGGCGTGAAGGACATGCGTTTTCGCCGATCCCGTGAGACCCGCGACGACGATGAAACGCAATCCGCGCTGCGGCAGATCCTCGGCGAACCAGCGGACAAGTTCCCCGCGATACGCCCGGTATCCCCCTTCGAGAACGCCGACGCGCCACCCCACCGCTGCCAGAATCGTGGCCAGGCTTCCCGAACGCATTCCTCCGCGCCAACAATAGACCAGCGGGAAGTACTCGCCACCCATCTCCGAAAAATGCCCGCGGAGATGCTCGGCCGCGCGGGAAGCCACGATGGCCGCACCTTCCCGGCGGGCGCGGAATCGGCTGTCCTGCTTGTAGATGGTTCCGATCCGAGTCCGTTCCTCATCATCCATCACCGGAAGGTTGATTGCTCCCGGCAGCGCGTCCTCCGCGAATTCGGACGGCGAGCGCACGTCGATGAACTCACTGAATCGCGAGGCGTCCAGCGCGAGGTCGGCGGTCGTTATGGCAAAGGGCTTGTTCACGATGGGGATGGGATGGGGCGCCTAACATGGCAAGCCGTCGCCGCAGTGCAATCCCCGTTTGCGCCCTGCGGCCCATCGCCTACCTTCACGGCCCCATGCGCATCGCGATTACAGGCACCGGCGTCTTCTGCCCAGCCGGACAGGATCCGAGCTCGCTCTGGCGCAGCGCCGCCTCTGCGAGCACCTTTGCGCGCGCCCTCGATTTCGGAGGTCTGGCGGCAATCGCCTGCCCCGCGCCCGATCCGATGGAGACTCTCGATGGGATCGACCGGCGAGTGGCCGCCAAGGCGGATCCCATGGTGAGGCTCGCCCTTGCAGCCGCGCGACAGGCTTGGAATGCGGCTGATTTGAAAACGCGGACTGTCGATCCTCGCCGCATTGCCGTCGTCGCCGGCACGTCCCGGGGCCCCAGCGGGAAATGGAGCGATGCTTTCTCCCTTCTTGCGGATCACCACCCCATCGCCCCCACCCTCGCGGCCACCAGCACGCTCGCCTCGCTGAGCGGGGCCCTTTGCCAGGCCCTCGGAACGCGAGGACCGGGCCAGACCATCTCGACGACCTGCGCCTCTGCCGCTCAAGCCATCATTGTCGGAGCGATGACCCTCCGCAGCGGTCTTGCCGACGTGGTCATCGCCGGTGGAAGCGATGCGCCCCTCAATCCCTTTGTGATGGCCCAACTCCAGGCGGCCAGACTTCTGGCAAATCAAGGCGAACCGGCCCGAGCCTGCCGGCCCTTCGATCTGAACCGCAATGGCCTGGTTCCGGGAGAAGGTGCCGGTTTCGTCGTGTTGGAGAATGCCGAAACCACCCCCGTTCCGCACCTCGCCCACCTTTCGGGTTTTGCCTCGGCAACCGTCCCGGAAGCGGGCAGGACCGGTGTCCCCGAGGACGGATCGGCCATCACCGAGATCCTGCGATCAGCTCTTGCCGCGGCCGGACTCACCCCGGACACCATTGCCTACGTCAATGCTCACGGAACGGGCACCCGAGCCAACGATCTTGCCGAAGCCACCGCTCTCGCCACGCTCTTTCGAGCCACGCCCTGCGGTTCCACGAAGGCAGTGACCGGCCATTGCCTTGGGGCGACGCCCGCGCTTGAACTTATCATTGCCATCGAGGCCCTTCGCCATCGGACGCTTCCGCCCAGTGCCAATTTCCGGACTCCCGATCCCGCCTTGCCGACTCTCACCCTTCTTCGGGAAGCCACTCCGGCCCCCGATGCCCGTCACATCCTTTCCACTTCCATCGGCTTCTGGGGCAATCTGGCGGCCCTCGTCATAAGCCGCTGACCTGTTCCGCTCGCCCCAGAAATCGCACTTGGCGGCACGCGGGGAAGGCGTATGTTCCGCGTGCCATGTTTCGAAAACTGAAGCTCCCCCTCGCTGCCCTCCTGGCCTTTTCCCTTCCTGTTCCGAGATCCTCCGCTGTCGAGGGATTCACTCCCATCAAGGATGTCGGCGGCCTTTCCGAATACACCCTGGACGCGAACGGGCTCACCGTCCTCCTCATGCCGATCCGCAGCGTGCCGGTGGTCACCTTCATGGTCACCTACCGCGTCGGCTCGCGGAACGAGGTCACCGGCACCACCGGCGCGACCCACCTCCTCGAACACCTGATGTTCAAGGGCTCGCCCAACTTCAATCGCGAGAAGGGCAACAGCGTGGACCAACTCCTCGAAAGCATCGGGGGCCGCTACAACGCGACAACCTGGCTCGACCGCACCAATTACTTCGCCGAAATCGGCAGCGAGCACCTTGAGGCCTACATGGCCGTCGAGGCCGACCGGATGCGCAACCTCTGGCTCCGCGAGGAGGATCGCCAGCCCGAGATGACCGTCGTCCGCAACGAGTTCGAGATCGGAGAGAACGACCCGACCGAAGCCCTCGACAAGGAGATCTTCGCCGCCGCCTACATCGCCCATCCCTACCACCACTCGACCATCGGCTGGCGCTCCGACATCGAGAAGGTCCCGATCGGGAAGCTCCGCGAATTCTACGACACCTTCTACTGGCCGGACAACGCGACCGTTTCCATCGTCGGCGACTTCGATCCCGAAGCCGCGCTCGCACTGGTGAAAAAGTATTATGGCGAATTCCCGCGCGCCCCGCATCCGATCCCGCAGGTTTATACCGAGGAGCCGGAACAGAGCGGCCAGCGCCGGGTCACGGTGAAACGGGCGGGGCAGCTCGGTGTCGTCGGTGTCGCCTACAAGATCCCCGCCGCCACCCATCCCGACTATCCCGCCCTGCAGATCCTCGCGAACATCCTCGCCACCGGGAAGAACAGCCGATTCTACCGTGCCCTCACCGACCAATCGCTCACCACTTCCGTTTCCGCCTCCGTCGGCTTCAACCACGATCCCACCCTGTTCCAGATCTACGCCGATCTGGCCCCCGACGCCGCCCACGATCAGGTCGAGGAAATCCTCGCCGCCGAGGTGGCCCGGTTGCGGGAAGTGGGCGTGGGCGTGGAAGAGGTCGCCGCCGCCGTGAACCAGGAAACGGCCTCGCTCGCCTACGGGCGCGACGGTACCTTCCTCATCGCAAGCAGCCTGAACGAATGCATCGCCGTCGGCGACTGGACGCTCTACGCGACCCTTGGTGACGCCTACGCGAAAGTCACCCCGGACGACGTGAAGCGCGTCGCCGCCACCTACCTCGTCGAGGACCAAAGCACCGTCGGCTGGTTCATCCCGAAGGCCTCCGACGCCGGAGAATCCGCTCCCACCCCATGAAATCCATCGCCATCTTTCTGCTCCTCGCCTCCGGCCCTCTCGTGGGCGCCGTCCACGCGAAAATCGCCGACAAGATCCAGCGTTCGAAGATCCACGGCGTCGATGTCCTCGTCCTCAAGACCGGGGTGAAGGACGTCGTGACCTTCCGCGGCGTGCTCGAAAGCGGTGGAAATTCCATGTCGAAGCAGCCGATGTTGGCCGCCCTCACCGGAGCGATGCTCGACAAGGGCACGGCCCGGCAGGACAAATTTGCCATCGCCTCGACCCTCGAGGGCGTCGGGGCGACGATCCGTTTCTCCGTCGGCAACGACGGGCTGGAGGTTTTCGCCCGCTGTCTCACCAAGGACCTTCCGACGGTCGTCGCCTTGCTCGGCGAGCAGTTGCGTGCGCCCGCCTTCTCGGAGGAGGAATTCGAGAAAGTGAAGAAGCAGGAAATCGCGGAAATCCGGCAGTCGATGGACGACACGACGAGTGTCGCCGTCGAAGCCTTCACCCGCGCTGTCTATCCCGCGACCCATCCGAACCGCGTCCCCCCCGCGGAAGAGCGGATCAAGGCCATCGGGGCCACTTCCCTCGAGGAGGTAAAGGCGTTTCATGCCGAAAACTACGGGCCGGGTTTCCTGACCCTCGTCGTCGTCGGCGACGTTACCCCCGCGATTGCCCGGATGAGCCTGGAATCGGCTTTCGATGGTTGGAGCGGCGGCAAGGCTCCCGTTGTCTTCGATCTCCCAGCCGGATCGACCGCGGGCGAACAAACCCTCCAAATGCCGGACAAGACGAACGTCAGCGTGGCCTGGGGCATGGCCACCGGATTGAAATACAGCGACCCGGACACCCTCGCCCTGCGCGTCGGCAGCGAGGTGCTCGGCGGGGGCTTCACCGCCCGCCTCATGGGCACCGTGCGCGACAAGGAAGGCCTCACCTACGGCATCGGAGCCGGCCTCTCGGGCGACGACGTCTGGGACGGAGCCTGGCGGATCCGCGCGAGTTTCGCCCCCGAATTGCTCGATAAGGGAATCGCGTCGACGAGGCGCGAACTGCTCAAATGGTGGAAGGACGGGATCACCGCCGAGGAACTCGCCGCCCGCAAGTCCGACATGGCCGGCTCCTACAAGGTTGGCCTTTCCACCACCTACGGGATGGCGGGCGCCATCCTCGACGCCCTCCGCCGCGGCTATGACCTCTCCTGGATCGATGACTATCCGGCGAAAATTCAGGCACTCACCCTCGAGCAGGTCAACGCGGCCATCCGGCACCATCTTGATCCGGAGAAAATGGTCATCATCAAGGCGGGAACGGTAAAGGATTAGCGTGCCGCGGTCCTATCGCCCAGAATCGGGGCGATGCCTTGCTGGATCGGGATTCCGAGGAGTTCCACATGCCGACGGCGACACGCGACGGAGGACTTGCTTTTCCCTGTCGCCCTCGCCAGAATGCGCCGCTCCCACCCCATAACCGAATGCCAAACACGAAGACTTCCCACTCATGACCACCCGAATCGAAAAAGACAGCATGGGCGAAATGCCCGTTCCCGCCGACGCCCTTTACGGAGCTTCCACCCAACGCGCGGTGCTCAATTTCCCGGTCAGCGGCGAGCCCGTCGAGCCCGGCATCATCCACGCCTTCGGCCTCATCAAGTGGGCCGCTGCGATCACGAACGGCGAACTCGGCCACGTGCCAAAGGACAAGACCGAAATCATCGAGCGGATCGCCCAAGAGGTCTACGAGGGCAAGCTCGACGCCCACTTCCCGGTCGACGTTTACCAGACCGGCTCCGGCACGAGCACGAACATGAACGCCAACGAGGTCATCGCGAACCGCGCCTCGCAGACCGCCGGCACGCCCATCGGCTCCCGCGAGCCCATCCATCCCAACGACCACGTCAACCAGGGCCAGTCGTCGAACGACACCTTCCCGACCGCGATGCACATCGCCGCCGGACTCGCGCTCAAGAACGACCTCATCCCCGCGCTGGAGAAACTCCAGGCCTCGCTCGCGGCGAAGGCGACGGAATTCCACGGCGTCCTCAAGATCGGGCGTACCCACCTTATGGACGCCACGCCCGTCCGACTCGGCCAGGAATTCGGCGGCTACGCCCGGCAGGTGGAAAAGTCGGTCGACCGCGCGCAGAAGGCGCTCAAAGCCATCCTCGAGCTTCCCCTCGGCGGCACCGCCGTCGGCACGGGCCTGAACTGCCACCCGGCCTTCCCGCCGCGTGCCATCGAGATCATCGCCGAGAAGACCGGCATCCCCTTCCGCGAGGCCGAGGATCACTTCGAGGCCCAGGCAGCGAAGGACGGGCTCGTCGAGGCCCACGGACAGATGAAAACGATCGCCACCAGCCTCTACAAGATCGCCAACGACATCCGTCTCCTCGGTTCCGGCCCGCGCTGCGGCATCGGCGAGATCACCCTCCCCGCGACCCAGCCCGGATCGTCGATCATGCCCGGCAAGACGAACCCGGTCATGGCCGAGGCCGTCACCATGGTCGCGGCCCGCGTTTTCGGGAACGACACGACCGTCAACTGGGCGGGCGCGAACGGCCACTTCGAGCTGAACGTCTTCATGCCCGTCATGGCCAAGGCCGTCATGGAAAGCATCCGCCTCCTCGCCAACGTCTGCGGCATCTTCCGCGAGCGCTGCATCGATGGCATCGAGGCCAACGTCGAACGCTGCAACGGGCTCATCGAGTTTTCCCTCAGCATGGTCACCAGCCTCGCCCCCGTCATCGGCTACGACGTCGCCTCGAAGATCGCCAAAGAGAGCGTCGCCACCGGCCGCACCGTCCGTGAACTCTGCGCCGAGCGGCTGGAGGAACTCGGGATCACGAAGGAACAACTCGACGCCGCCCTTGACCCGGCGAGCATGACTGAGCCTTCGGCCTGACACCTCGGGCGGCAAACGTCGATGTTCACGCGGGACGAGGAAGGTAAAGTGCGGCTGGGCTGGTTCGAGTGGATCGTCCAGCTCTTTATCGTTCTTTCGCTCGTCGCCTTCGCGATCGAGACATTGCCGGATCTGACCGACAGGCATCGGTCTTGGCTCCGCGCGTTCGAAATATTCTCGATCACGCTTTTCACAATCGAATACACGCTGCGCCTGACTCTCTCCCGACCCACCAAGGCCTATGCACTCAGTTTCTTCGGCCTTATCGATATCATCTCAATTCTTCCCTTCTACCTTTCCCTCGGAGCCGATCTGCGATCCCTGCGAGCCTTCCGACTCCTGCGCCTGTTCCGGGTGCTGAAGCTCGCCCGCTACAGTTCAGCGATGCGGCGAATCCATCGCGCGCTCATTATCGCGAAGGAAGAACTCGTGCTCTTCGGAGCCACCGCGCTCATCGTTCTCTACCTGGCCGCCGTTGGGATCTACTACTTCGAGAATCCGGCGCAACCGGAGAACTTCAGTTCGGTATTCGACAGCCTTTGGTGGGCCGTCACCACGCTGACCACTGTAGGCTACGGAGATATTTTTCCAGTTACGGCGGGAGGGCGGTTTTTCACATTTCTCGTCCTTATCGTCGGCCTCGGAATCGTCGCGGTTCCCACCGGCATCCTCGCTTCCGCACTTTCGAAGGCGCGGGACGAGGAAGACGAGCGTAAAATAGAACGCGCCACGAAGGTGAGGGAGGCAAAGGGGCGGCAGGAGAACGATGGAGGGAATATGGCATGAGGGCGCTCCCTGCGAGACCTCATCGACCATTCCGGAGAATCCCGGCTCTCCCGGCAAGCGGAGCGCTTGCCCTACAAAGCTTTCGAAAGCGGCCGGCGCAACGGTGCCGCCGGGCTTTCAGACCCGCCCCGTGAGCTTCAACTTCTTCGAGTAGTGGTCCACCTTGCGCAGGAAGCCCTGCCATTTCGCGCCGGGCTTGCCGTTGTCCAGGAGGAAGTGCGGGCAGCTCTTGTGGCCGAGGTTCTTGCCCGTGCGGGGACGGATCTGCACCCAATGGTAGTGCGGGACGACGTTCTGAAGGGGGATGCCGTATTCGGCCATGAGGACGGCGCAAAGTTTGGCGGTGCGGTCGACGGTGGCGGGGATGCTGTTGCCCCGGTTCTCGCACATTTCGATCCCGATAGACTCCTTGTTCCCCTGCCCCTCGTAGTCGGCGTGCTCGCCGCGCTCGTTGAGCGGGAGGGATTGGTAAACAGACCCCTGGTCGACGGAGAAATGCCAGGTGAGGTAGCCGAGAAGATTGTGGGTGGCGGTGAGGTTGCCGTTGCGAAGGGCGCGGGCCATGGTGGCGGCGTTGGCGCTCGCGCCGTAGGTTTCGGTGGCGTGGACGGTGATGAAACGCGGCCGCATCGGGCGTTTCAAATGCCGACCGTAGCGGCCTTCGGGGATGAGGTCGACGTGGATGCCGAGGGTGGCGGCATTCCGGGCGAGCGTGCCGCGACCGCCCAGGCCCCCGCCTTTCCCGAGACCGCCCGTGGACGAGCAGCCTCCGGTGCCGAACGCAAGTCCGATTCCACAGAGCAGAACAAGGAGGAGGGGGAAACAGCCGGGTCTCATGCGGGGCATACTATTCGCACCTCCCGCCATGTGTCAACGGGCGGCAAAGCGGGTGGAAAGAAACCCGGGGCCGGGCTCGCCTCGTCGCCGTCTACCCGCGCGGCCGATGCACGGCGGCCGCCGTCTTGAGGCGCAGGCCGTTGAGCCGGATGAAGCCGGTGGCGTCGTCCTGGTTGTAGGCGTTGGTCGGATCGGCCTCCATGGTGGCCACATCGGGATTGTAGAGGCTGAGCGGCGAGCGGACGCCGGCGGCCATGACGTTGCCCTTGTAGAGCTTCACCCGCACCTCGCCGCTGACGTGCTTCTGGCTTTCCGTCACCAGTGCCTGAATGGCCTTGCGCTCGGGGGCGAACCAGAAGCCGTTGTAAACAAGCGTGCTGTAGCGGGGAATGAGCCCGTCCCGCACCTGCATGACCTCGCGATCCATGGTCAGGCTCTCCATCCGCCGGTGGGCGTGGAAAAGGACGGTGCCGCCCGGCGTCTCGTAGACGCCGCGGCTTTTCATTCCGACGAAGCGGTTCTCGACCATATCGACGCGACCGACGCCGTTCCGCCCGCCGAGGGCATTCAGGACGCGCATGACGCCGTAGGGCGTGAGGCGGGTGTAACCGTTCTCGGTGCCCTCGGGCTTCACGTCGAGTTTGGAGAGCAGTTCGCCGAGGCCTTCGACCTGCACGCCGACGCAATCGCCCTTTTCAAAGAGCATCTGGACATACTCAGGCGCGTCCGGCGCGTCCTCGGGCGCGACACTGAGGACATACATGTCGCGCACGTCGGGCACGGTGGCGTCGAACCACGGGTCTTCCAGCATCCCGCTCTCGAAGCTGATGTGGAGGAGGTTGCGATCCATCGAATAGGGCTTCTTCGCCGAGGCCTGGACGGGGATGTTCTCCTTCGCGGCGTAGGCGATCATCTCCGAACGGCCGGGGAATTGCTCCCGGAACTTGGCCATCCGCCACGGGGCGATGACCTCCAACTCGGGCGCGAGGGCGGCGGCGGTGAGTTCGAAACGCACCTGGTCGTTCCCCTTCCCGGTCGCGCCGTGGGCGACGGAATCGGCTCCCTCCTGCTTCGCGACCTCGATCATCCCCTTCGCGATGACGGGCCGCGCGATGCTCGTGCCGAGGAAATACTGCCCTTCATAGAGCGCGCCGGCCTGCATCATCGGATAGATGAAATCGCGGGCAAATTCCTCCCGCAGGTCGCCGATAAAGCACTTCGAGGCCCCCGTGCTCAGGGCCTTCGCCTCCAGACCGTCGAGTTCCTCGCCCTGGCCGACGTCGGCGCAGTAGGCGATGACCTCGGCGTCGAATTCATGTTTCAGCCACAGGAGGAGGACGGAGGTGTCGAGTCCTCCGGAATAGGCGACGAGAATCTTGCGTTTGCTCATGGGGCAAGTGTTTAGCATGGAGGGAACAACTTGCAAGCGCGGTGAGGGCGGGACTAAGCTCCGCGCCATGAAATGCCTCCTTCTGGTCGGAATCGGCGGCGGACTCGGCGCCCTCGGGCGCTACGGTCTGGGCGTGTGGCTCGCCTCCGCCTTCCACACGCCGCGCTTCCCCTTCCCCACCTTCTTCATCAATCTTGTCGGCTGTCTCCTTATTGGCATCCTCTACGGCCTCCATTTCCACCACGGCCAATTCACGAAGCCGGCGCAGCTTTTCATCTTCACGGGCCTGCTCGGCGGTTTCACCACTTTTTCGACCTTCGGCTGGGAGACCCTCACGCTGCTTCAGAACGCGAACCCGCGGGGAGCCTTCCTTTACTGCGGCGGCAGCGTCCTTTTCGGGTTGGTGGCGGTAGGGATCGGGTATGCCCTGGGCGGCGGCGCGAAAGGGTGATGCCCGAGCCGCGCCAATCTAAACCATCAGAGCCTATGACCCACGAAAACTTGCCTCTCGGCATCCTACTTTTTCTTCTGCGATTCGCGCTTCTTGCGCCCATGCCCGTTGGAGCGGATCCGGAACGTCCCAATGTGGTGATCCTTCTGACCGACGATCAGGGCACGCTCGACGCGCACTGCTACGGATCGACCGACCTCATCACTCCGAACATCGACAAACTTGCCGCGACCGGGGTGAGGTTCACGCAGGCCTACGCGCATACCGTCTGCTGCCCGGCGCGAGCCGCCCTATTGACGGGGCGTCATCCCCAGCGCGGGGGTGTGCGTGACTGGACGCAGGGGGACATGAACGGGGCCAAAGGCATCAACATGGCCCTCGAGGAGGTCACCCTGGCGGAGGTGCTGAAGGAAAGCGGCTACCGCACCGCCCTCTTCGGGAAATGGCATCTTGGAGCCCACCGCGATTTCGGGCCCGAGAAGCAGGGTTTCGACGAGTTCTTCGGTATCCGGGACGGATTCATCGACAACTACAACCACTTCTTCCTCCACGGGAAGGGATTCCACGACCTCTACGAGGGCACGAGGGAAGTCTTCGCGCGGGGGCAATACTTTCCCGAACTCATCATGCGCCGCTCCCTGGCCTTCATCGAGGAGAACCGCGATCGGCCGTTCTTCCTTTACCTCGCCTTCAATATCCCGCATTACCCGGAACAGGCGCTCGCGGCGCATGAGAAACTCTACGCGGACAGGGAGGACCCCGCTCGGAGATCCTACGGGGCCGTTGTCACGACGACCGACCACTACATCGGCCGTGTGGTGGACAAACTGGAGGAACTCGGGCTGCGCGAAAAGACGATCGTCATTTTCATGAGCGACAACGGGCACTCGGAGGAAACGTCGAACACGATCCGGATCGACGGGCATTCGAGCGGCTACCCCAATGGCCATTTCTATGGGTCGAGCGGTGCCGGTAACACGGGAAAATGGATCGGTCACAAGGGAACGTTCCTCGAGGGAGGCATCCGCGTGCCGGCGATCATCAGTTACCCCGGGAAACTGCCGCTAGGGCAGGTGCGCGACCAGATCGTCACCGCCATGGACTGGTTCCCCACCGTCTCGGAGCTCTGCGGGATCGAGGAGAAGCCGGATGCCCCGGCTCTGGATGGCCACAGCCTGCTTCCGATCATCCGCTCCGCCGACACCGAATCTTCTTACGGAGGCGTCCTCCACTTCGCCTGGCGCGGCGGCTGGGCTGTCCGCGACGGGGATTGGAAACTGATCGGAGAATCCGCCGGGAACTCCATAAAGCCCGTCCTGTCGCTCCGCAGCCTCGCGGGCGAGCATCCGGAGGCCGTGGATTACGCCAAGGAGCAGCCCGAGCTGGTCGCGCGGCTGCAGGAGCTCCACGAGGCGTGGCTCAGGGAAGTCACACCCCATTGAACGTGATGTTGAGGGTAGCGTGGCTTCGGGAGATCAATCCAGCGCCAACTTCTGGACCCAGACATTGCGGAAGCGCACCGGGTTGTGATGCCCCTGCAGCTTGATCGGGCCCGGCTCGGGTCCCTCTTTCTTGCCGACGCCCGTCTTGTTCGTGAGGGCGTAGTCGTCGTGGATCAACTGTCCGTTCTGATAGACCGTGATCCGCGCGTTCTCGACCTTCTTTTCGCCGTCGAAGCGCGCGGCGCGGAAGGCGATGTCGTAAGTCTGCCACTCGCCCGCCTTCTTGCAGACGAGACGGTCGGGTTTCCTCTGCTTGTAAATGCTCCCGCAATAGCTCGCCTTGTAGTCCTCGGCAGATACCCCGAAAGAATTCAGGATCTGCACCTCGTAACGTTGCTGGATGTAGATGCCGGAGTTCCCGTTCGTCTCGGGATCCTTGGCGTCCTCGACCGCATTGACATTGAATTCCACGTGCATCCGGAAGTCCCGGTAGGGGGCCTTGGTCACAAGACTGTCCCACTGCGGGGAGGCGGTGAGGACACCATCGTTGAAAACCCAATGGGTCTCCGCTCCTTCTTCCGGAATCAGGTCATAGCTGTCCGCTCCCACGAGCTGGATCGCATCATCCGGGCGCTTCGGGTCGTCCCTGTCGATCACATTCCGCGTCGTTCCGGCTTCATCCGCCCATGCGAAAACGCCGAACAGTTGAAGGAAGAGGGCGGCGAGAATAAAAAATCGGTGGTTCATGCGACCCCTACCTTCGGAGCGAAAGCGGATCTCGACAAGAACTTCCCTTCGGCCGGAGGATTGGGTCCTCATCCTGCGCTTCAGGGCGCTTGGAGGTTTCAGACCTCGACTTCCTGACCCAATTCGGCGATGTCGATGTTCCCTCCGCGATCGAGCTTGCGGAAGGCGTTGCAGAGGATTTCGGTGCGCCATCGGGATCGCGGAGGAGTTGATTCTCGCTTCTTGTTCGGTCATTTGATGCCGGTCCGCTCGCCGTCTGGATCGGCTGCGCGCTCCGCGGCGGGGCGAAGGACTAGTCTCCGGCCCCGCAGCGACGACAAGCATTCAAAGCGCCCCAGGAATCCCCCGGCAGCGGCAGGAACCGCAGAGGCCAAAAACCTCGATCCTTGAAAGGACGGCGATCACCCTGTTCGTTTTCCTTGCGAAGGGAGCCCATCCCGCCCAACCGGAGTCCGGGCGGCATCCGGACTTCCTTGTGCCTGAATCATGGCCGGAAGCGATTTGGCGCAAGACCCGGGCCAAACGATGGCTCTTCCTCGGCTGCCCGATGAAAGTGGGCACGCTCGCCCCCGATGAAGTTCGTGGGAACGTTATTTTTCTTTCTCCTCAATCAACGGCTCTGACCCGATAGAAGAAGTTGGGTGTTCCCGGCGGCATGGATTGATCGGGATAGGTTGTCTCGTCTCCCTGGCTTTCGATGCTGTCGTTGATTTCGAACCACTGGATGAGATCAGTGGAATAGTCGATGGCATAGGTGCTTCTGGCCCGCGAATTCCACGTGACCTCGGCAACGGTGCCATCATAGCGGATCCTCGTGATCGCGAACAAGCGCTGATCTGAAAATCCGTCGACCAGGATGTTGTCGATGTTCACGCCTTCGCCCCCTTCGAGGGCATCGGTGCCAAACTGGAAGCGGAGGGTCACGATCTGGCCCTCGAAGACCGAGAGGTCGAACACGCCCTCGACGCTCTGGACGACCGACGGATCAATCGAGGAAAACCAAGCGGTCGGGCCGAGTTCCGGCGAGGAATCCGCGTGGACGGTGATCGCGCCATACTGGAGCCCGGATTCCGCGGTGGGGAAGAGGAGACCGCTGGGCGGCATGATCGGGCCATCCGTGCTGGCGAGAATATTGAAGCCGTCGAAATCCTTCTCGACACCGCCGGTGAGGTCGAAGCGCAACTCGACCTCGCTGGCTCCGCGCAAGTCGAGCACCAACTCATAGTACGAGTAGGTCGGCAGTGGCGATGGAGCTCCGCCCAGCGGGCCATAGGCCATGGAGTGCCCCATCATGGGGGTTCCGTTGTTGAGTACGGGATGGGTGTCATTAATGCTGAATGCTCCAAAGACGGATTCATTCGGTCCGAGTCCGTTATCGAAGTCCTGGAAGAAAATCCCCCCCGGCGAGGCGTCCGGTTGGCTTGGGTCGGTGCCTCTCTGGAATTCCACCTCGTCATTCTTGCCATCGCCGTCCGCGTCACCACCCGTCGCGAAGTCGGCGAGTTCGCCGAACATCCGCTCCCAGACGTCAGGCAATTGATCGTCGTCGGAATCGAGGACGACGGTGAAGGTGATCGGCATCGAAAAGTTGCCTTGCGCGCCGCTGCCCTGCACGCGCACGCTGTGCAGCGCGCCGTCGACGCCACTGAGCCCGCCTGCCACCTGGAGTTCGTTGCCGACGATGCGATAAAGGGCGTTGTTGGTATCGCCCGCACCGGCGGTCAGGGATAAGGGCACATTGGGGATCTCGGAACCACCGGCGCTGCGCGCGCTGAGGATTCCGACGACGGTCCCGGCAACCGCGCTGGATAGAACGATGGGGTCGTTCTTGGTCGGATAAGTGAGCGCCGGAGCGAGCGTGATCGCGGTGATCGCTTCCGGCACCAGCGTCAGGATTTGAAAATTCATTCCCATGTCAGAACTGGTCGGCGCCTGCTGGTGCATCGCGACCGCGACCGTGACCGGCGTGCCTCCCGGGAGCGAGAGACCCGTCGCGTCGAGCGTCACCGCAACGGTCTCGCTGCCAACCGCTGTGGCGAGCAGGTTCCAGGTGTCGGGACCGGCGGGCATGTTCGACGTGCGTGCGACTTCCACGCCATTGACATAGATGATCGCCCCGTCGTCGGTGATGCCGGTGAAGCGCAACCCCGTCGAGTTCGTCGGCGGGGTGACCGTCGTGCGGAAATAGGCTGAGTAGCGTGCTCCTGAGGGGGGCTCCGCAAGCCCTCCCCGACCGCCCCAAACGTTCGTGACGATGGCGCCTCCGTCGATCACTCCGTATCCAAGCGGCGCGGCACCGGACTGGAACGGAGGACCGTTGTAGCTCGCACCGCCTAGCTGCCACGTCGTGTGGAAGTCCGCGTCTGCAGTCGCCGGATCGACCGGAGTGAAGACACCACCGCCATTGTCGGGTGCGTAGAGCAAATACTCCCAATTGCCGCCACTGGGGAGGACTTCCACCCCAAGCACCTGCGCTCCGGCGTCGGGTGGCAGGAGAATCGCCGCAGCCAAAGCGAAGGCGGCGGAGAGCCCTCGGCGACGAAGGCGCCTGCCGGAGATCGAGAACGCTGCGGGGTATCGGCGGGGTCTATTAGCAATCATAATGGGTGGGATCTAGTGGACGAATGGGGCAAATCCCAATCATTGGGTCGATTTGACTAGGGAACGGGGAATTCTTCAAGCTTGAAGTTCATTCCCCCATGCAGAAATCGTACCATCTGAGCTAGGATTGCCTCCAAACACCCGACCCCGGCCGCCCGGTGGGAGCAAGTTGCAGGCTCCGCTTGGGCGGCCTTCCGCTCACTTGCCTTTCGGCTGATTCGTCTCGCGCTCTTGGCAGATCCGGCCCCCTTCCTGGTTTGCGTCGCGAACGGTTCGGCGCTCCCGAGGGCAGCGCTCTCGCAACGGAAGGAGGGGGATGGTGCTTCTCCTTCAAGCGGGATCTACACTTCGACCTCCTGCCCCAGCTCGGCAATGTCGATGTTCCCGCCGTGATCGAGCCCACGAAGGGCGGCACAGAGGGCCTCGCTGCGCTTGGGCTCGCCGTGGACGAGCCAGACCTTCGATTTCGGGCCGGTCATATGGACGAAGTAATCGACCAGTTCGCTGTGGTCGGCGTGGCCGCTGAACGAATCGAGGATCTCGACCTTGGCCCGCACCTTGAAGGGTTCGCCGAAGATGTTCACCTCGTCCCAGCCTTCGCGGATTTTCCAGCCCAGCGTGTTTTCGGCGCAGTAGCCGACGAAAAGGACAGTCGTGCCCTCCTTCTCGATGTTGTTCCGGAGATGGTGGAGGACGCGTCCAGCCTCGCACATACCGGAGGCGGCAATGATGATGGCCGGCTCTTCGCTTTCGTTCAGTTCCTTCGATTTCGCGACCGCACGGATGAGGGTGAGGTGCTCGAAACCGAAGGGATCCCGCCTTTCAAAAAGGAACTTGTAGACTTCCTCGTTGAAGCATTCCGGATGAAGGCGGAAAACCTCCGTCGCGCTGACCGCGAGCGGGCTGTCGACAAAGATCGGAATCGGTGAAATCCGCTTCTCCTGGAAGAGTTGGTTGAAGGCGTAGAGGAGCTGTTGGGTGCGCTCGACCGCGAAGGAAGGGATAATGATTTTCCCCTTCCGCTTCATCGCCTCCCCGATGATCGCGGCCAGCGAGTCCGTGGCATCCGGGGCCTTCTCGTGCTCGCGTCCGCCATAGGTGCTCTCCATGATGAGGTAATCGACGTCCTTCGGAACCTCCGGATCGCGCAGCAATTCATTCTCGCCCCGACCGACATCTCCGGAGAACAGAAGCCGGAAATTCCTTCCCGTCGATTCTTCCTCGATATCGAGCTGCACCTGCGCCGCGCCGAGGATGTGGCCCGCGTCGATGAACGTCAAGGTGACGCCCCTCGCTACCGGCATCGGCCGGTGGTAGCCCAGGGTCACGAAACTCCGCATGCAGGTTTCCGCATCCTCGGCGCGGTAGAGGGGCTCGAGCAAGGACTCGCCGCGTTTCTTCCGCTTCTTGTTCAGCCAGTCGATGTCCGACTCCTGAATGTGCGCCGAATCCGCGAGCATGATCTGGCAGAGATCGCGCGTGGCAAAGGTCGCGTAAATGTTGCCTCGATAGCCCTGTTTGCAGAGATTGGGCAGATTCCCGCTGTGATCGATGTGCGCGTGCGAGAGCACCATGGCGTCGAGCTCCGCCGGATCAAAGAGGAAATGTTTGTTCCTCTCGTAGGCGTCCTTCCGATGACCCTGATAGAGCCCGCAATCGAGAAGGATGCGCTGTCCGTTGACTTCAAGAAGGTGCTGGGAACCGGTGGTGGTGCCGGCGGCACCGCAGAATTTGATTTTCATGGCTTACGGATTTTGGGAAGTGAAGGGTGAATTCAGCGTCCGACGACAATTACCTAACGGTGAGACGTCATTCTCTCCGTCAATGCCCCTGTGGTGGGCGATCTCTTCCACGGGAGCGATTCGTTTCCCAATTATTTTTAAGGTAAGTGAACTTTTTTGTTACGGTAATTACCAAATTTTCTATTAATAATTGTTAATAATCTCTATTATCAACCTTTGAACGAAGGGCTGCCGGGGAGATCTTGACCTCCACGAAACACGCTCGTAGTTTGCGCCGAATCCGCAAACCCATTAGCCCGTGATGCGCCAGAAAGTTTATTCCACCCTCCTCGCCGCCCTTTGTTCCCTCTCGTTTCCAGCGTCGGGATGGGCCTTGCTTGACTTTTTCTCGAAGGATTTCGAAACCGCGCCTGTCGGCGAGGAAATGCAACGTCAGGAGGGGCTTGCCCGCATGATGGTCGATGAGGCGACCGCCCTCGAAAGCAGCAATCCTGACAAAGCGAGGAACATCTATCGGGATGTGGTGAAGAAATATCCGCTCACGCCGACGGCTGGCCTTGCACAGTATAAGGTGGGCGTCCTTTACCGTCAGGAAGGAAAGCATCTCAAAGCCTTCGCGGGCTTTCAGGATTTCGTGCAGAATTACAAGCGGAGTTCCGCATTCGAGTCCGCGGTGCAGGCCCAGTATGAGATTGCCCGTGACGGGCAGGCCGGCACCGCGAAAGACAAATTCCTCGGGATCTCCCACAAGCTTCAGCCGAGCGAATTGCTGGACATGTACACGAAGATCATTGGTAATGCGCCTTTCAGCGAGTATGCGCCCCTCTCGCAGTTCGCCATCGGCGAAGTCTACCAGGCGGACGGCCAAGCCACCGAAGCCATCGCCGCCTACCAGAAGATGGTGGATGACTACCCCAAGAGCCCGAAGGCGGCGGAGGCCCAACTCCGGATCGGGGCCATCGGAGAGAACATGCTTGAGCGGGGCAACCAGGATCCGGGTAAGGTCGATGCGGCCCGGGTCGCCTACGAGGATCTCCTCATCCAGTATCCGGATCACGCCCTCGCGCAGCAGGCACGCGAAGGTATCAGCAAACTCGATATCGGCAGCGCCGCGAAGGCCTACGGAGTCGGGCGCTTCTACGAAAAGCAGGGTCGCTACTCCAGTGCCCGCATCTACTACGAACAAGTCGTGGGTGTTCCTGAATCGGAATACGCGACAAAGGCAGCGGAGCGCCTCGCGCAACTTCCGGCAAGCGTACCGGACTCCGCCTCAAACGACACCTATATCCCCGAGGCTCCAGAGGAGCGAAAGGGCTTCGGTTTCCCAGGGCTTCCGAGATTGTTCGGAAAAAAGGATACTGGCGACGAGAGCGCTGGCGATGGCGACCTCTTCCCGGGTGCCGCTTCCGGCGACGTTTCCGATTCCGAGTGGGCCGAGTTGGATCGTGACATGCGGGACGGGACGTCCGATTCAACCCCGGAGCCGAAAAAGGGCCTCGCTCGTTTCGCTTTCTGGAAGAAGGGCGACGATCAGGCGGCGGAACCGGACGACTCCTTCGCTGCCCCCATCGCGAGCACCGACGACGAGGCCGAAAAGAAGCGATTCCTCAGGATGCCCAAACTTCCGACTTTCGGCAAGGACAAGGAGGAGGATGCCCTTGCTTCCGCCGATGCGCCAGCTCCCAAACTGAAGAACCAGCCGAATTACGTAGGCCCTCCGGCTCCGAAAAGGCAGACGAGTGCGGTTCCGATGCGCTTGAATTCGAAGAGCGTTCCCCTCATTGACGAGGACAAGTTCGGGCTGGAACCGGTACCTGACCTTGATGCTCTGGTCGAGGATGCCGAGGAACTGCTCGCACCGGCTCCGCCGGAGGAAGAAGGCGACAATTCCTAGCCTCTCGGACGTTTGCTAAGTCGCGCTTGCATTGCCGGGCCGAATCTGCTTTTCTCTCACCGGTAAACGCACCGCACGATGAATTTTTCCAAGCGCTCCCACTTTTTCGGCCTCGCAGCCGTCCTTGCCCTGACTTTCGCCGGTTGTACCGGGTATCAGCTCGGGCCCATCAAACCGACCAACCTTGCGAGTACCCGTTCGCTCGCGGTCCCGACTTTCAAGAACGAGACCCTTGAGCCTCGAATCCAGTCTCTCGCCACAAACGCCGTCATCAAGCAGTTGCAGATGGACGGCTCCTACACGGTCGCTTCGACGAAGAAAGCCGATGCGACCTTGAACGCGACGATCAAAACGATCGAGCGCCGCCAGCTTCGCTCTGTGAGAACCGATGTTCTTCGCTCAAGCGAGCTCGAGGTCATGGTCACCATGGAATATTCCGTCGTCGACAATCAGACCAGCGCCATCCTCGCCAGCGGAAATGTCGTCGGGCGAACGAATATTTTCCTCGACCCTAACTTTCAGTTAAGTGAGCGGCAGGCCGTGCAGGACGCTTTGGAGCGTGCGGCGGTCAATCTAGTCACCGGCATCAGCGAAGGCTGGTAAATTTTCGCTTCGGCAATCCGCCGCGGCGGCCATCCCGCATGACTCCGGAAGGCAAACACGGTGTCCTGTTCATCGTTGGCACCCCCATCGGCAATCTCGCGGACTTTACTTTCCGTGCCTGCGAGACCCTCAAGAGAGTCGATATCATCGCTTGCGAAGACACCCGGCAGAGCGTCAAACTCCTCCGCCACTACGAGATCGAACACAAGCCGCTGCTCAGCCTCCACCAGCACAACGAGGCGAGCCGAGCCGCCCAACTCGTTTCCCGCATCCTCAGCGGGGAATCGGTCGCGCTGATCACGGACGCCGGGATGCCGATGGTTTCCGACCCCGGCCAGCGGTTTCTCCATCTTTGCCTCGATGCGGGTATCCGCTGCGAGGTTATTCCCGGCCCTTCCGCCGTCACTACCGCCGCGACGGGTTCCGGGTTCCCGGCCGACAATTTCTTTTTCGGCGGCTTTCTTCCGAACAAGAAGGGCCAGCGCGAACGCCATCTTCGAAACGCCCTGGAAGCCGGCCATACCACGGTGTTCTTTGAGTCCCCCCACCGCTTGCCCTCCACCTTGGACCAGATCGCGGAAATGGAACCCGAGCGGCTTGTCTGCGTTGGTCGCGAATTGACGAAAATGTTCGAGGAATTCCGTCGGGGGCCCGCCATTGAAGTGGCCGCACACTACCGCGCAAAGCCCCCGAAAGGAGAAATCACCCTCACCATCTCCCCCTCCCGCCTGCCCGCATTCATGCGCCGGGCTGACGGCGTGGAGCCCGTGGCACCCTCCCCCTTTCCTTGAAGCGCGATGCTTTCCTTCTCCACCTGCTGGAACAGCCAGCGTCATAGCGACGGCGAGACGATGATCGAGGAGATCCTGGGGCTCGGATTCGACACGATCGAGGTCAGTCACGGGCTTAAGGTCTCGCTCCTGCCGGGCATCCAGAAAGCCTACGATGAGGGAAAATTCCGCGTTTCGGGGGTTCATAACTACTGTCCCTCGCCGGTCGAGGTCATGATCGACGCCCCCGATTGCTACGAGTTCACTTCCTTCCGCCCCTACGAGCGCGAGCGCGCCTTCAAACTCACCCTCGGCACCCTCGACACGGCGGCAAGGCTGAACGCCTCCTACGTCGTCCTCCACATGGGCAGCATCCCGATGAAGCGCGAGACCAAAGTCCTCACGGAGATGGTCAAGAGAGGCAAACTGAACGACCGCGATTTCGTGAAATTGAAGCTGAAGATCATCCGGAAACGGGAAAAACTTGCCCCGCTCTACTTCAGTCGCGCACGAGAGACCCTCGGCCGCCTTGCGGAAAAAGCCGAGCAAGTCCGCATCCCGCTCGCGGTCGAAAGCCGCAGCACCTACGAGGATATGCCCTGCGAGAGTGAAATGGTCCGCCTGATGGAGGAGTTCGCCGACAACCCCTGGATTGGTTACTGGCACGATTTCGGCCACGTCCAACTCAAGCACAACCTTTCCCTCCTGGATCACGAGGAATGGCTGCGGAAGATGGTTCCCTACCTTATCGGCTGCCATCTCCATGACGTGGAATGGCCCGCCCGTGACCATCGCGTTCCCTTGGACGGCGGAGATGTTCCCTTCGATCGCCTCATCCCGATGGTTTCAAAGGACAAATATCTCGTGTGGGAACTCAGCCCAACCCGCAAGAAAGCCCACATTAAGCGTGCGCTCCCGCTCTGGCTCGAGAAATACGGCGCATGAAAGGGAGCATTGGTCCACGCACTTCATTTGTCACTCACTAATCCATGCGTAATCTCGTCACCGCCATCACGGAATCCTTCGCCTTTGTCCGCGCCCACGGACTTTGGAAATCCCTCCACATGAAGGAGGCCCCCTGGCTCATCCAATTCGGAAAATACGGGGTCTGCGGGGTAGCCGCCGTCGTCGCCCATACCGGGACGGTCTGGCTTATCGACCGGCACTGGATCGCGTTCACGAATCAGATGGCCCCGGACATCGAGGACACGGCACGCTCAAATCGACAAATCCTCGCGAACCTCATCGCTTTCCCTATCGGCAACGCCGTCGCCTACGCTTCGAACGCGCTCTGGGTCTTCACCGGTGGCCGCCACCATCGCGTGCGGGAGTTCCTCTACTTCACTCTCATCTCCTTCGTCAGCTTTCTGGCCGGTGTCCTGGGCGGGCCTATTTTCGTAAGGCTCGGACTCGATCCGCGCCTGGCCCAACTTGGGCTCATCCTTACCTCCGCCCTGGTCAACTACGTCTGTCGAAAATTCCTCGTCTTCAAAGGCTGACCACTCCTCACCATTCGACGTCGCCGGAATAATCCCCCGCAGGAAGATCGCGGACCTTTCCGCTCGTATTGACGACATTCACCACGCCAGCGAAACGCACCCCTTCGGCGAATCTTACCGGCCCCGATATTGCGAGACGTTCGCAGGCTAGAAGGCTTGGTGCCCCGCCGACGAGGGCGGATTCCAACTGATCGACCATCTTGTAGTGGGCGCCGTCCAGCCTTACAACCGGGGGAGTTCCATTCCGTTCCGGATGGAGTTCGAGCCGGAAATCCGATGTGACGACGTAGGCGTCGGAACGAAGGGCGAAAAGATCGTCCGTTGTCTTCACCGGCGCGAAACGGGTCCGCGCCACCTCCACCGCACCCGCTCCCTCGAAACACGAAATCGCGGCCCCCATCGCTGTTTCAAGCTGAAAGACCGCCGGAGAAGAGGAATCGCGAGGATCGACCGTCTTGCGGTTTCGAATAACGGCCAGAGGAAGGAAGCCGCCTTGGGCATCGAGCGCATTCTTCAGGAAATCGAGCCGTACCCAGAGGTTGTTCGTGTTGAAATAGCGGTGCCGCCCGATGTCCTGGAAGGCTTCGCTGTCGGCAGGCGGACATTGCGAGGACTCGCGGAGAAGCAGTCCGCCCGACGAGGCATCGATGGCGAGATGCCCCCCCTTGCGATCCGCCTCCGTGCGGCGGGTCACTTCCATGAGGAACGGCTTTCCGGAACGGGCGAAATACCGGAGAAGATCCAGGTCGAGCGTTGCTCCCAGATTGTCCGAATTCGAAACAAAGGCGTAACGGACCCCAGCGTCGAGAAGCATGTCGAGCCGACCGGAACTCAAAAAAGAGGGGTAAAGGTCGCCGTGACCCGGCGGGCACCATTCCTGCGAGGGATCTTCGGGCCACACGACCGGGGCCATGGTCTCGGCATCGATCTTCGGAGCCTGGCTCTGCACGAATTCCAAATCCTCCGCGCTCCCGAGACCGGGATATCTCGCGAGGAAGGCAAGGGTGTCTGCGCTCGTCGAGAAACTATTCATCAAAAGAAAACGCAGAGGCATCCCGAAGCGCTCCCGCAGGAAGAGAATCTGTTGCGCCGTGAGATCGAGAAAGGTCATCCCCTCCCGCACCACAAGCAGCGATTTCGCCTTCTGTAGGCCCATTCCTGTTCCCAGTCCTCCATTCAACTTGATCACGACCGCCTGCTTCAGAAGGTCGCTCGCATCCGCCGCCGAATCTTCGCGGAGCGATGCCAACGTAGGCAACGAGTCCACCAAACGAATCGAGGATTCCGGTATCATCATTTCCGCCCCGGAAGCGAGCGCCCGGTAATTGAACTCAAAGGCGCGGATCGCGACCTCGCTCACCCCGGCAGCGGTCATCTTGGCAAGGCATGCTTGCAGGCCTGGGCTTTCGGGACTTACGGGCAAGGAGGAATTCGACATGAGGCTATCATTCCCTCAGGGCTGTCCAAGGCAAAGGATTTTTCTACGCGTCTCCCTCAAATAGGCTTGTTTACCCGCCGGATTTTCGCTTACGTTCAGGTAAATCCGAATTAGAAAGGTTGATTTCAATGAAAGCAATTACGGTGAATGCCCGGATACGGGAGGATGACCCTGTCCTCGACATTTCCTCGCTGATCGACGTCAGCTTTCTCCTTCTCGTGTTTTTTCTCGTCACTTCGACGCTTCAGAGGATCGAGACGGACTTGAGCGTGGTCGGAAACGGAGTGCGGGATGGAAGCACCACCGAGCCTCCGGTTCAGCTAGGCATTGCAATCAATGCCGCGGGAATCGTCTCTTTGGAGGGAGAGACCGTCGGAAGCGATGTCGCCGACCACCGGATTCCGGCGCTGCGCCAGCGCCTTGCCGAGACGCGAGACATCGCCCGGTTGGGCGGTGCCGACGTCATGGTGCGTATCAATGCGGCTGATGACGCCCTCCATCAACGCCTCGTGGACGTGATGAATGCCCTGGCTTCCGCGCACCTATCGCACATCACGTTCGAACAATGAAATAAACGCCGGCGGCCTAATTTCTCCTTCCCCGGAACCCGACAAAACAAAAGCGGCCCGCCAGGATCGTTCCTGCGGGCCGCCCTTTTTTCTCGAATTTCAGTGATATGCGAAGGGGAGCGAGGCCATTACTCGGCGACCTTTTTCCCCTCGGCGTCGAATTTTGTCGCCGTCCAATTTCCGAAGCTGGCGCCTTCTTCGATCCATTTCTTGATCGCCGCGATGTCTTCTTTCGGCAGCGGCCCGTCCTTCGGCGGCATGACGTCGTCGTGCTCGGCATCCAGCTCGATCAGTTCAACGAGCTTGCTCTTCTCCGGCTTACCAGCCACCACGGTGTCACCGGATTCTCCACCTTCCATGAAAAGTTTCGCGTCGTCCATGCGCAATTCTCCTTTCGGTTTTTTCGTGCGACCTTCCGGGGTCTTGTATTCGGCACGGTGGCAGCTCATGCACTTCTCCTCGAAAATCGGGAGAATCGTCTTTTCAAAGTCGACCTTGTCCTCGGCGCGAAGCGTCGCGGCGACGAAGGGCTGGGCAATAATGGCGAGTAGAGTGAATCGGGTGCTTGATTTCATGCGCTCATAATGCGCTCACACCCTCGCGAACGCAAAAATTAATTCGAGGGCTCGACGGCGAGGAGAAAACAGGCCGCTTCCCGGTCATTCCTCACCAAAAGGTACGGCGCAGCCAGGGTCGGGATATTCCAGGTCTTTCCATCGAGCGCCTTCATCCGCGCCAGTTCCCTGAATTCCGAAGGATCCGCCGCCACGAGCACGACATCGCCGTCCTCCGCCTGCACGAGCAAGGTATCGCCGACGAGGAGGTTCTGCCCGAAGCCGAATCCCCGCTCGCGCCACTGGCGCTCTCCATCCTCCAGGCTGATGCAGGCGAGCTGGCCCTCGTCGAGGCCATAGGCGAAACCATCGCGCACGCACACGCTGCTGAACTTCGTCTTCATCTTCAGACTGCTCCACACCTCTTCCACGCTCCACTTCCCGCCGTCGCTCCGGACGTCGAGCAGATGTGCTCCCATACCATAGCTGGCGCTTACGAAAAGCTGGTTCGTTCCGATCACCACCGGTTGCGAGGACTTGGGCAATCGCGATTTCCAAGGGAAAGTCCACGCGACCGCGCCGTCGGCAAGCCCGTGGGCGCTCACGTCCTCTCCGTTCACGCTGAGAAGCATGCGTTCTCCCCCAAAGTCCGCGACCATCGGCGAAGCATAGGCCGCCCCCCCTTTGCCTCCCTGCCAGACTTCCCTCCCGTCCTCCGCGGAGTAGGCGACCAAAGACGGGCCGCTCCCCGCGCCTCCGCTGACAATCACCAAGTCGCCTTCCACCAGCGGCGATCCCGCCATCCCGTAGGTTGGCAGGCCATTCCCGGTATCGGCCAAAACATCGCGCGACCAGATGACTTCGCCGTTCGCAAGGTCGAGACAATCGAGCACGCCCGTCGCTCCCATCGCAAAGACCCTCTCTGCGACAATGGTCGGGGTCGAACGGGGCCCGTCCCCCCCCGTGGTTTCGGCGAAACGTGCCGGCTTTTTACGCGCCCACCGCGGCGTCCCCGTCGCCAGGTCATAGCAGACAACCACTTCCTCGTCGTTCCTCTGCTCCAGAGTAATCCCCCGGTTGCCCGCGACCGCGAAGCCGGCCCATCCGAGCCCGACCTCCCGCCGCCACAATTCCGTCGGCGGAGATTTCTCCCAATCCGTCACCAGTCGCACGCCGGGAATTACCCCCGTGCGAAACGGCCCGAGGAATTGCGGGGAATCCTCATGCGGCAAGGCGGGCTCCGTTCCTTCCACGGCATCGAGGTCGAGGGGGCGAAGCGGGCGTGACTCCTCCTTCGTCCAGCGCCCGACAAAGCGCGGCATCGCGGTGCCATCGCTAGAGCCGTCGTAACGGAAAAGCCCGAAAAACACGCCGCCCGCCACCACGGCGAGCACGAACACTTTCAGGAAAGCGATCCCCTTCCCCCGCCACGTCCGCCCGATGAGAAACACGTACCAGAATGCGAGCAACCCGACCGCGAGGAGTCCGGCGCCCAGGCTGTAGGCCGAGCGCATGGCCACGCCGGTGTCATCCATCCACCAGATCCCGGCCACCGTCGCGCCGAGGACGAGGAAGGGGAACCACCAGCGGGTCTTCGCGGAAATCGAGCGTTTTTCTTTCACGCGCCATCGTTCCACCGCATCGCCGCGCTGTCCACCCGGCGCTTCACGGCTTTTCAAGCGTCACGAGCAAGCCACCGCCCAACGCCAGCGCCAAGCCGGCGAGTTGCGCCGCGTTCATCCCCTCGCCCAGCACGGCCCAGGCGAGAAAGACGGTCGCCATCGGCCCGACCGTCCCGATGACCGCAAATCGCGTCGCGCCCGCCCGACGGAGCCCGATGCCAAGCAGAAAGGACGGAATAAGCGTGCCGAAGACCGCCAGAATGAGCGCGTAACCATGAACCGCCGACGGCAGGCAGGCGAGCCCGGAAAGCGGATGCGTGGCGAGGAAATGCAGGATCACGAAGACGCAGGAAATGCCGACAGCACACGCGGTGAAGCGCATCGCGCCGACCTCCCGGATCATCTTTCCGCTCGCGACCACGAAATAGGAGTACGTGACCGCGCTCCCGAAGACGAGCGCAACGCCCGCCAGTGTGTTCCCGTCGGAAGCCCGTGCTTCGCCTTCGCCCGCGTATCCGACGAGGATCCCCGCATAGGAAACCGCGATCGCAAGCACCACGACGGGCTTCACTTTCACCTTCAGGAAAAGCGCGCTCCCGATCACGACCAGCGTCGGATACGTGTAAAGCACCATCCGCTCCATCCCGACACTGATGTGCCGCAGTCCGGCGAAATTCATCATCGCGGACAAATAGTAGCCAACGAAGCCGAGCAACGTCAACTGCGCCCACTGCCGGACGGTCAGCGCCGATTTCCCCCTTCCCGCAAGCCAGCCCGCGACGGCGAACCCCGGCAGCGCGTAGGCCATACGCAGCCCGAGCACCGTCACGGGGTCCGCGCCGAGTGCGAAGGCACACTTGATGAAGACGCCCTTCGACGAAAAGAGGATCGCACACGCAGCGACGATGGCGAAGGTCTGGAGGGAATACAGGCGGGATTTGCTCATAAAATGACGTGGAGACTGAGCGGGATCTCCGGAGACGAAAAAACCCGCTCGGTGAGGAAGCGGGTTCGGCAGGGTCGGGATGATGGAAAAACCTCGAAGCTAATTGAGGATGGATGACGCCGGCTGAACTCCACTCCGGGCCGCGACCAAGCGGCCCTTGGAAATAATCCAAAGGAGCCCGTTGCGGAGGACGAGGGTGTTTCCGGCTTGCGTCATACGCGGCTAAGAAACACCCGTAGGACGGGATTGCAAGCGGGGAACCGTTTCAGGGCGGAGTCCCGGATTCCCCTTGTTCGGGCAGATCGAGCTTCGAGATGCCCACTTCGAGATAGAAATCGTCACCAACCTTCACAAAATAAATCCCCTCTCCCGCCGTTTTTTCGGCAGCGTCCGTTCCTTTGAAAAGGTGTTTCGCTTCCCTGTAGAAATAGATCTGATCCGCATCATCGCGCGCTATTTTCAGCATCTCATCGTCGGCCCGGTTCGAAGCCTTGCGCCGCCGCCGATAGATGTCCTTCCCGTTAAGCTTGAATACTGGCTCCAACGGATTGTATTCGGCTCGGTCCAGATCGTAGAGTTCGTCATCGCCCAGACCGGTCGGCAGTCCGAACTCCTCGAGGGAATCGCGCTGGAGCCGATCATCGATGGTAATCACCGCCACAAGGGAAACGAGGAGCGCGAAGCCAAGCAGGATCTTGCCGGCGGTGCCACGGGTGGTATTGCTGCGGTCGGACATGGGAACTTCGCCACCATGCCCCATTCCGACCCCCTTGCAAATTCCGGGCTCCCTTGTCGGGTCCTCTCGGGAAGATTTCGGGCTGGAAGGTGGGATTTCCTTTGGCACCCGGCATCCTTGGTTTATCCCTTCCCACTATGACCGACCGCGAAGCCTGCCTCGCCCTCAACCTCCTCCCGAAGATCGGGCCGGTGCGCGTGCGGAAACTCATCGACACCCTGGGCACGACCCCACTCGGCATCCTCTCCGCCACCCGCTCGGAGCTGCGTTCCGTCTCCGGCATTGGCCCCGATACCGCTGAAGCCGTCGCCAACTGGCGCTCCACCATCGACCTCGAGCGGGAGCTGCGTCGCATCGACGAACTCGGCCTCCATGTCCTCACCTGGAGCGATCCCACCTACCCGGCCGACCTCCGCGAGACCTACGATCCGCCCCTCGTGCTCTATATAATGGGCGAAGTGCTCGAGCGGGACAGGCACGCCGTTGCCATCGTCGGCTCCCGCCGCACCACCACCTACGGGCTCTCGACCGCGAAGAAGTTCGGCTTCCAACTCTCCCACGCCGGCATGACCGTCATCAGCGGCCTCGCGCGCGGGATCGACACCGCCGCCCACGAAGGCGCGCTTGCCGGGGGCGGACGCACCATCGCCGTCATCGGTTCCGGTCTCGGACAGCTCTATCCGCCCGAAAACCGTCCGCTCGCGGAAAAAATCGCCTCGGAGGGCCGGGGGGCCATCGTGTCGGAATTCCCCGTCGACTACCCGCCCGACAAGCAGTCGTTCCCCCTCCGCAATCGCATTGTGGCCGGCTGGTGCCAGGGACTCTGCGTCATCGAGGCCCCCGCCCGCTCGGGCGCGCTCATTACCGCCGGCCAGGCCACCGAACTCGGACGCACCATTTTCGCCGTCCCCGGACAGATCGACCGCCCGGGCTCCGCGGGCTCGAATCGCCTGATCCAGGAGGGCGCGCGACTCGTCATGGACGGCGGCGAGATCCTCGACGAACTCGGCGGACTCTTCCCTTCCAGCACCGTTTCCGGCGCGGAGAAACCGACCCGCGTCCCCCTCGATCTCACCGTCGAGGAACGGGCCATTTTCGACGCCCTCGGCGAAGAGGAAGCCCTCGTCGATCAGCTTGTTTCGCGCTCCGGGTTGTCGCCCTCCGCCGTCTCCACGACCCTCCTCCGCCTCCAGATGAAGCGCCTCGTCCAGGCCCTTCCGGGGAACTATTTCGTCAAACGAATTTGAGATTTCCCCGTCTTGCGCCTACTCCTTACCGCCTTTCATAGTAAAAACGAACACCAATCCCATGCCGAAGACACTGATAATCGCGGAAAAACCCAGCGTGGCCACCGATCTCGCAAGAGTTCTGGCCAAGGTGCCGGGCGTGGGAAAATTCGAGAAACACAAGGATCATTTCGAGAGTGACACGACGATGATCACCTCGGCCGTCGGCCACCTCGTCGAGCTGAAAATGCCCAGCGGGCCGAACGGCAAGAAGCTCCCCTGGGGCTTCAAACACCTTCCTTGCATCCCGGACCAGTTCGAACTCCAGCCCATCGAGAAGAGCGAGCCCCGGCTCAAGGCCGTCGTCCGCCTCATGAAGAACAAAGACGTGGGCGAGATCATCAACGCCTGTGATGCCGGCCGCGAGGGAGAACTGATCTTCCAGTACCTCCTCATGGTCTCCGGTGTGAAGAAGCCGGTCAAACGCCTCTGGATGCAGTCGATGACCAACCAGTCGATCCTCGACGCCTACAAGCGCCTCCGCACCGACCGCGAGATGCAGCCGCTCGCCGACGCCGCCCTTTGCCGCTCCGAGAGCGACTGGCTGGTCGGCCTGAACGGCACCCGCGCCCTCACCGCCTACAATTCCCGCAACGGCGGCTTCAACGTCACCACCGCCGGTCGTGTCCAGACGCCGACGCTCGTCATCCTCGCCGAGCGCGAACTGGAGATCCGGGCCTTCGTCTCCGAGGATTACTACGAGGTGCACGGCGATTTCGACGTCGCCGCCGGTTCGTATGCCGGTCGCTGGTTCGACGAAAGTTTCAAGAAGGACGCCGACAACGTCCAGCTCCGTCCCGAGCGGATCTGGAAAGGCGAGGACGCCGAGGCCATCCGCGCCCGCTGCGAGGGGAAGAAGGGCATCGTCGAGGAAACGAAGAAGCCCTCGAAGCAGGCCACGCCCCAGCTCTACGATCTGACCACCCTCCAGCGCGAGGCCGGCAACCGTTTCGGCTACAGCGCCCGCCGAACCCTCCAGCTCGCCCAGTCCCTCTACGAACGCTACAAGGTTCTCACCTATCCGCGGACGGACTCCCGCTACCTGCCCGAGGACTACCTCGCCACGGTCAAGGATACCCTCGGCCAGCTCAAGAACGGCAAGCCCTCCGGCGGATACGCCGCCGATTTGCCCGGTTTCGCGGGCCACGTCCTCTCGAACAACATGGTCGTCCCGAGCAAGCGCATCTTCGACAACAAGAAGGTCAGCGACCACTTCGCCATCATCCCGACCGGTGAGATCCCGACCGGCAGCCTCGACGGCGACGCCGCCAAGCTCTTCGACCTCGTCTGCCGCCGCTTCCTCGCCGTTTTCTACCCCGCCGCCGAGTTCGAACTCACCAGCCGCATCACTCGCATCGGAGCCGACGCCTTCAAGACCGACGGCCGCGTCCTCATCGTTCCCGGCTGGCTCGAAGTCTACGGTCGCAAGCCCGGCGTCGCCGCCTCCAAGGACGAGCTCGTCGCCGTCAAGAACGGCGAGGAAGCCCAGAATACCCGCATCGAAGTCCGCCAGGACGCCACGAAACCCCCGGCGCGCTACACCGAGGCCACCCTGCTCTCCG
>JAHEDC010000291.1 GCA_024641425.1 Verrucomicrobiales bacterium
CGACGGCCTCGACGACGATCCCGGCTCCCTCACGTCGGCCGACCCGCCCGCGGACGACGAGAGCGCGCTCTTCGATCAGAACGTCCGCGATGGAATCCGCGACGTGCTCAACGATCCGGGAACCGTCGACATCGGGGGCCCCTCCCTCCTCGACGCGAGGGAATTCGACTTTTCCCTCGATCCCACGGCGCCAACCGGCGAGCCCCCGAGCCGCATCGAAGGCCTCCCCTCGCTTGTCGAGTAGCCCCGCTCGCGGAACGCTCCCAGAATCAGAGTGTTCCCTCCTTGAGCGACGAGAACGCCCGACCGAAGAACACGGGCAGGTCACTCGCCCGCAACGATTCCACCGACTGCCGCCCTTCGACCAGAGCGCTCTCGGCAGCCCGGCCATTCACCCACGCCGCGACGCAGGCCGCATCGAAGGCCGAAAGCCCCTGGCCGAGCAGGGACGCGGCAAGCCCCGTCAAGGTATCGCCGACGCCGCCCGTGGCCATTCCCGGATGCCCGGTCGTGTTGATCGCCGTCGATTGCCCCCCCTCGCAGACATGCGTGTGCGCGCCTTTCAGGAGAAGGGTAACCCGGTGGCTCGCCACGAATGCCTCGGCCCAGGCCCTCACCGTCTGCTCCACACCCCGTTCACCGGCCAAACGCGCCATCTCCCCCGGATGCGGCGTCAGGAGTCGTGGTCCCGGGGGATCTCCGAGCAGTTCCGCAACGTGCCCCGCCGCGATGTGGTTGAGGGCGTCCGCATCCAGAACCATCGGTCGCGGGTCAGAGGCGATCAGGTTCAGAACCCCCGCGTTCGCGGTCACTCCCAGACCCGGCCCGATCGCCAGCACATTGAACGGCATCTCGGAGACTTCCGCGTAGTCTTCCACCGGGCGCACCATAACCTCCGGCGGGACAAGGCTCGCGAGCGTGCCCTGCAATTCCTCGGGAGCCAATAGAGTTACCAGTCCGGCTCCCCCCCGCAGCGCCGCCATCGTGGTCAACGCCGCCGCGCCCGTCAATCCGCGCGATCCGGCGATGATTCCGACCCGACCGGCGCGACCCTTGTGTATATCCGCCGCCCGGCGCGGAAGCACACCCCGCAGAATCCGCGCCGTCAGCACCCGAACGGAAGGGTCCCAACCACCCGCCACCGGCACGATGCGATCCACCGGAACGACAACGATCCGTCCGACATGACTCACCGCCCCATCCGCGACCAGCCCCGGCTTGCCATACCCCACCGTCAGGGTCACGTCCGCCACGACGGCGTCCTGATGGACTTCCCCACTGTCCCCGTCGACGCCCGAGGGAATATCGAGAGCGAAGCAAAGCGCGTTCTCGCGCAATCGCAGCGCGTTCAGCTCCTTCGTGGCCTCCAGGTATGCGCCCTGCAAAGGACCCTTGGCTCCGATTCCCAGCAAACCGTCGAGAATCGCCAACGGTCGCGCGCTGTCGGTTGCCCATTCGAGGTCACCATTCCACTTCCGCCCACAATTCCCCAAGGCCTCCCGTTTTTTCAACGTCAACGGCTTCAATCCCTCCCCGTCGCCGACGAATCTCACGAATACCCGCCATCCCGCCGCACTCAGATGCCTTGCCGCAACCAACCCGTCCCCCCCGTTGTGCCCGTTTCCGACAAATACAACGACGGATCCCCGCGCCTCCTCCGGAAAAAACCTCCGTACCGCCGTCGACATTCCCAGCCCAACCTCCTCCATCAGCGAATCCGCGCTTTCACCCCGTCCGAAGGCAGCGTCCTCCGCCGCCCGCATCTGATCGCAGGTCAAAAGATATCCTTGGCTTTCTGTGGTTCCCATCCTTTCAACCTTAACTTACAACATCGATCAGGCACAAGCACACACTCGCCCCCGTGCCCGCTCTGAAGCCATCAATTTCCATTGCCTCTTCCTCAGACAGGAGGATAAATGGAGATGATCGACCTCCGCAGCGATACCGTAACCCGTCCCACTCCCGCCATGCGCGAAGCCATGGCGGGGGCCGAGGTGGGCGATGATGTCTTTCGCGATGACCCCACCGTCCAGCAACTCGAGGAAATCGGGGCGGCCATGCTGGGCAAGGAGGCCGCCCTCTTCGTGGCGAGCGGAACCCAGTCGAACCTGGTCGCCCTTCTTACCCATTGCGGTCGCGGAGACGAATACATCGTCGGCCAGCAGGCGCATACATACCTCTATGAAGGGGGTGGCGGAGCCGCTCTCGGCGGCATCCAGCCCCAGCCGCTCAACCTCGAACCGGACGGCACCTTGGATCTCGGGCTGGTCGCCGGCCTCATCAAGCCCGATGACATCCACTTCGCCCGCACGCGCCTTCTGTGCCTCGAGAACACGACACTCGGACGCGTCCTCCCGCTCGAATACCTCGCCAAAGCCCGCCGATTCGCGGACACGCACGGTCTCCGGCTCCATCTCGATGGCGCGCGGATCTTCAACGCCGCTGTCGCGGCGGAATGCGGTGTCGCGGAAATCGCGGCCCCCTTCGATACGATCTCCGTCTGCCTTTCCAAGGGGCTTGGCGCTCCCGTGGGTTCCTTCCTCGCTGGAAGCGTCGATTTCATCAAGGAGGCGCGTCGCTGGCGGAAAGTCGTCGGCGGCGGCATGCGCCAATCGGGCATCCTGGCGGCGGCAGGTATCCATGCCCTTGAAAACCATATTGATCGCCTAGAGGAGGATCACGCGAATGCGCGGGCCCTCGCGGCGGGATTGAACACCATCGAGGGCATGGGCACCGATCCCGGCATTCCTCAGAGCAACATGGTCTTCGCCCGCTTTTCCGGGGACGCCGCAGCGGTCGCAGCCAGATTGGCTGCGGAGGGCATCCTGGTCCTCCCCGGAAATCCGATGCGTCTCGTGACCCATCTCGATGTTTCCGCCGATGACATCGCGCAGGTCATCGCAGCCTTCTCCCGAATCGTCCCGGATCTATCGCGATTCCGTTCCTAACGGACTTTCCCACCCCGCCCGAAGCGGATCACCCCCATCGCGATTCCCTCCGCGATCTTCTGCCGGTAGCGGGGATCGAGACAATTGCGGAGCTCGGAACTGGTCGACAGAAAACCGCATTCCACAAGAATCGCGGGACGCTTGTTGTGGCTCAGGACGTAGAGCTGACGGTATTTGACCCCGCGGTCCGTCTTCCGCGTTTTGTAGAGCAAAGCCGACTGAACGAGGCGGGCCAGCGCGTGACTATCCTTGTTCGTCCCGTAATAGAACGTCTCCAACCCCGTCGCACTCCGACTGGATGCGGAATTGAAGTGAACACTCACAAACACCGCGTCCCGGTAAGAATTCGAAATGTCCGCGCGCTTCGACAAAGGGATGAACACATCGCGCTCTCTCGTCATCACCGTCTTCACTCCCTGCGCCTTCAGGATTGCCTCCACCCGGCGCGCCACGTCAAAGGCCAGATGCTTCTCGTAGACCAACCCGTTGTCCGCGCCCCTGTCGTGCCCGCCATGGCCGGCGTCGATAACGACCCGCATCGCCGCTCCCGCATTCAGGCTCATCCCGAAAACGAGGCACGCGAAAGCGAATAGGAACGATCTTCCGGTCACTGGGTGTTTCGGGGCGATCCTTCGAATTCTTAGTGGCATGTCGGCAGATTCGAGAGGGTCACCCACCGCGTCAAGCGCATTCATTGCCTCCGCACCCGCTTTTGCCATACCCTTATTGGGGCAGGCCCTCGGGCAACTCCGAAGCCATGCGTTCCACGGGCTCCTGACCCGCCAGCCTTGCCGCTGCCTGTGCCTGCGGATCGTATTGCTGGCCTCCACGCACGGATACCACTCCCCGATTATCGACCATCATCGTCGGCCGATTTTGCTCCGTTTCCTTGTAAATGTCTTGGGAAACAAGATCCCCGTCCGCATCGACGATGCTATGGACGTAGACTTTCGGCGCGCCCATGTGCAGGACATGGAGCCGGTTCTCGGAATCCACGGTCGCCCGAGGATCTCCCACCGCGAGCACACGGCCGAGCGAATAGGTCTTGAGCACGCGCTGCGTCCGCTGATCCCTCACCCCCACATAGAGATCCTCCCGATCCGCCTGACGGAAACCCATCAACGAAAACTCGCGGAACGCCGCCGGCGCGTTCGATCCCTGCGCGACCCCGTAGCCCTGCTTCCACATTGTCCGGCCCTTGGTGACATTGATCTTCTGCTGCTGCGAGCTGAAATAACGGTTGAGCGGCGGGTAGTAAACGCTGGCCACGATCTTGTAAGTGCCGAAATCGGCCATCGGATATTCCCTGATCAGGTTGATCTGCTTCACGAGCGAGGCCCCGTTCTTCAAGACGACGGGGCGCAGCTGCATGCCGGTCCGTAGGGGGCTCAGGATCGAATTGCGCGCCAGCACCTCGAAGGTCATCCAGTTCGTTCCATTCGGCCCACCCAGGATCACGTCGCTCCCCGAGCGATTCGAAATCGTAACCGTGGCGTCCATATTCTCGTACGCGACGAAAACCTTTTTCGGAATATCAAGGGTCACGAGGAGTTGAGCCCGGGCGGCACCGGCCATCACGGCGAAAAAAAACAGGGCGCCCAGCGGAATCGCGGAACGTGTTGGGGAATACCTCATGGAATCGTTGTCGGGTTGGTGTTGCCTTGATCATCCACTCCTTCGCTCGGAGGGGTTCGCCGGGAGGAGCGGATGCGTGTCGCGGAGATCACAACTTCCGATAGTAATCGTTTTTTCCGCCACCCCGCAACCACAAATCGCAGGCGCCATTCCAGGCTTTTTTCCAGTTCCGGGGCGAAGCACCGGCGCTTGTCGGCAATTCGCTCTGGCAACCCGGGCGGTTTTCATCCACTGTTCTTCTTCTCCGCCTGATGAAAGGGAGCATCCAACGAACAACTGAAATCCGTAAATAATACCATGAAAAAATTCATCTTCGCTCTCCTTGCCGTCTTCGCGGTCGGGACTCTCCATACCGTTCTCGCCGACAGCGAGAAAGAAACTACCACCTACGAGGTCACGATGACCGGCGTCACGTGAGGCGGCTGCAAAGCGCACGTCCGTGAGGCGTTCAAAAAGTTGGATGGTGTCGTCGCCAAGGATCTGCAGAAGGACATCCTGATCGAGGCCGGTGAAAAGTCCGGCACTCAAAAGGTGATCTTCAAGTCCACCTCGGCCAAAATATCCAAGGATGCGGCGATCGCATCGCTTGGGAGCAAGAAGGATACCTACGTGGTCAAAGATCTGATCATCGCCGGGGAGAAGAAAAAAGACAGCAAGGAGTAGGAGTCCGATACTTTCCCTAACCCGTTAGCACCCTATTTTGAACCCTGTTATCAGGCGGAGGTTCATCCTGGAAACCCCGGCTCCCGCCGGGGTTTCTTTTTTCCCAGAGGCGAGGATCCCTGCCTTTCGCCGAAAGGATCTTTTGCTAAGCTACGTATCCCAGTCGCCGAAACATTCTCAAGCCCATGCGCCATCGCTCCCAAGCTATTCTCCCCCTCGCCGCACTCGCCTTCACCGCCACCTCACCAGCCGCCGTCGATTTTGAAAAGGACATTCGTCCCATCCTCGAGATCCACTGCGTGAAATGCCACGGGGCTGGTAAGGACAAGGGGGGATTGAGACTCCACACGGAAAAAGGCATGCTCGCCGGCGGCGAATCCGGCGAGGCCGTCCTCATCGGCAACCCGGAGAAAAGCGGGATTTACACCCGCCTCCTCCTCTCCGACGAGGACGAGGCCTTCATGCCCCGCAATGGCAAGCAACTCCCGAAACCCCAGACCGAAGCCCTCCGCGCCTGGATCGCCGAGGGCGCACCGTGGCCGGAAGACGCACGCCTCTCCGCGCCCGAAATGGACGCCGATGAAACCGATCCCTTTCCCCTTCTCACGAAAGCCGGCACCGCCTCCTCCGTTCCGAGCGAGACGGCTCGCCGCATCGACACCCTCATCGCCGCCGAGAATGCCGCGTCGCCCCGGAAGGACACGCCGAAGAACATTCCCGCCACCAAGCCCGTGGACGACCTCGCCTTCCTTCGCCGCGCCAGCATCGACCTCATCGGCCGCATTCCCTCGAAGGAGGAAATCGACGCCTTCCGCACCGAAACTTCTTCGGCACCCCGCGCCGCCCTCGTCGAGCGCCTTCTCGAAGACCCCCGCTTCATCGGTCGCTGGTCGATCTTCTTCGCCGACATGCTCCGCGTTCGCACGAACCTCGACGGCGGCGACAAGCTCCTCGCGATGCTCCGCCAGTCGCTGGCCGAACACACGCCCTACGACGAACTCGCCCGCCAACTCATCGCCGCCAATGGCAAGCCCGGAGCCGATCCCGCCGTCGGCTTCGTCCTCGGCGACAACGCCGATCCCATGGCCCTTGCCGGCGCCACCTCGCAGGTTTTCCTCGGAGTCCAGCTTGCCTGCGCTCAATGCCACGATCATCCGTTCGACGACTGGAAACAGAAGGACTTCTACGAACTCGCCGCCTTCTTCGGCAAAACCCGCCGCGTCGAAAGCCGCTTCGCCCGCTCGGTTTACACGACCGAGGCCCACGAAATGGCCGTCCTCTGGCCGCCGGCGGAAGTGACCACCGACACGCGCACCCCGATGAAGCCCGCTTTCCCCTTCGAACTCGTTTCCTTCAAGACGAAGCCGGACTACATCGCCCGCCTTGAGGAGCGCCGTGCGAAATCCTCCGAACAGGCGAAGCCGGAAGCCGCCAAGGAACTCCTCGATTCCCTCCTCGACCAGGCCCCGGTCGCGAAGAAGAACACGGTCGGCGACATCCCTGACATCCTCGCCGAGGCCAGGGAAGCCAGTGCCGACCTCAAGGTCGAGAAGGATCTCTACAAACCCTCCGAACTCCGCGCCCGCCTCGCCGAGCTTGTCACCGATCCCCGCAACCCCTATTTCGCCCGTTCCTTCGTGAACCGCGTCTGGGCCGAACTCGTCGGCCGCGGCATCGTCGATCCCGTCGACAATTTCTCACCTTACAACCCGCCGAGCCATCCCGAAACGCTCGAATTCCTCGCCCGCGAATTCATCGCCAGCGGCTACGACTTCCGCGCCCTCGTCCGCCTCATCGTTCTCACCGACACCTACCAACTCGCCCACCCGCCCGGCGACACGCCGGAAATCGAGCGCCTCGCCGCCGAACGCGCCTTCACCGCCGCGCCCGTCCGCCGTATGGTCAGCGAAGTCCTCTACGACAGCATCGTCACCGCCGGCCATCTCGAAGCCCGCAAGTGGCCCGACGGCGCGAACCTGCGTACCGTCACCCGCCAGATCCGCGTTCCCCTCGAGAACGACACCGCGATGGCTCCCGCTGCGGCTCCGACCGGCGACGAACCGCAAATGGCCATGATGGACGCCGGGGCGATGCCGAAACAGCGCGCGCCCTCCGGATACGATCTGGAGAAAACCATCGCTCTCGACTTCGATGCCATCCTCAAGCGCAACGACGCCGACACCAACGAGATCGAGGAAATGCGCGCCCAATCCGACGAGGAACTCGAAGCCGAACGCCTGGCCAAAATGCGCGCCGATGCCATGGCCGCGAACCGTTCCGAGCGCTACACCCTCGAAACCATCGAGGAGAAAATCGACGACAACCCGCAGTTCGACAGCGCCCTCACCATCGCCTCCCCCGCTCCCCCCGCCCATTTCCTCCGCGTTTTCGGCCAACCCTCCCGCGATGGCCTCGGCGAGTTCCGCGACCACTCGCCCTCCCTGCGCCAGGAACTCATGATGCTCAACGGCCGCCTCACCCACGAAGCCGCCCGGGTCGGCACCCTCGAACCCCTCCACAAACTCCTTTCCTCCAATCTCAACGAGGCCATCTCTCACACCTACCTCGAAATCCTCACCCGTACCCCCAATCCAACGGAACTCACCGAAGCTAAGGAAATCATCGCCACTTCCCCCACTCCCCATGAAGGCATGGCCGACCTCCGCTGGATCCTCCTCAACACCCACGAATTCCGCTACCTCCCGTAAGGCAACTCCCCTCTCCGGCGCAGCCGCCCCTTCCCGCTGAAAACTTAATACTGAACACTGAAAACTCCCATGTCCGCCTGCCAAGACTACTACCACACCCGTCGCAACTTCCTCAAAACCGCCGGTGCCACCGCCACCCTCCTCGGCATGCCCGTCAACCGGCTCCTCAGCCTCGCCGGTTCCGCGCGCCCCGCGACCGCCGAGCACGTCATCCTCTTCTGGATGGGCGGCGGGATGAGCCACCTCGATACCTGGGATCCCAAGCCGGGCCGCCCGACCCAAGGCGAATTCAACCCGATCAAGACCTCCGCCGACGGCATCCAGATCAGCGAGATCTTCCCGCAGGTCGCGAAGCAGATGAAGAACGCGTCCCTCATCCGCTCCATCGC
>JAHEDC010000292.1 GCA_024641425.1 Verrucomicrobiales bacterium
AACTTCTGGATCGCGAGTCCGAATCACTGCTCCCGAGCACAAACTCCAGAAAGGCGTTTTGACCATCCCCGTCCCCATCCACATTCGGATCGCCGGCAAAGACAACGGAATCATCGCCTCCGGGGGATCCCCCGATCATCACGCTGGAACGCCAGTTCTCGGCAACATCGTGGTTCGGATTGGATCCCGGCGAAAGGAGAACGAGCGAGTAGCCAGGCCCGTCGGCGTCCACCGGCCAAGGCTCCACATCATTGTAAGTGAAAGCCTTGATCGTCGCCCCCGTGGCGCCGCGAATCTCAATGTGTTCACCATCATTGTTAAGGGAACCGGTGAAGGCCGCCGCCGGAGAGAATCCATGGCGGAATTGGAAGGCCGCGGGATTCTTCGCAATCACCAGTCGCGCTCCCGGAGCGAGATCACGCGCGGCCGGGCTCAGGACTTCCGAGAAAGTGAAGACAATGCCATCGACGAACGAGACACCGGTAAGGTCGATGTGTCGGGAGGAGTCGATATTCATCAATTCCACGAATTCGAAATCCCCACTCGAAGTGAAGCCCGCACCCATTTCGGCCTGATTGGGATCGGCGGGATGATAATCGAACTCCGAAACCACAAGATTGGCAGCGGAAGCAGGAACGGTATCGACGATGAATGTCGCACTCGTCTCGGGGCTCCATTTGCTTCCGTCGTAGACCCGCGCGCGCACTTTCGCCGAGCTCGGGAGGCCGACCCCGCCGGTGTAGGCGGACGCATTGAGTGAAGGCGCGTTGCCGGCGCCCGCGATTCCGATCAACTCGGCCCGCCAGAGGGCATCGCTACTTCCCACCGTATCATTGAGACCGTGAATGGCGAGCATGTTCCCGCCAACCCTGAGTTTCCCAAGATGAGCGGAAAGGTCGACGTCTTCGATGGTAATGGGGATCGTCTCCGCGTGAGCGCCGTTGGAGCCCGAGTTCCAAAGGAGGGTTGCCGGGGCACGCGCGTCCTTGTAGACGAATTGCCCGTTGAGGTAGATGGCGAAACTATCGTCGTATTTCATCCGAAGGGTCAATTGGGTAAGATTGTCGAGCGACGCCTGCGAGGCCACGTTGAAGGGAACACGAATATAGCAGGTGCGGTTCCTGTTCCGCATGGCGGCCTTTACATCGGTTCCGATCTCCGGGATAAAAGATACGGAGGTATCATAGCCGACACCCTGGACTCCGCTCATCCAAGATGCCGCGTTCGGAGGAGCGGCCGTGTCCGTCCATTGGGCGGGAGTGAGTAGGTCCCCGCCATTCTCCACCAAAGGCACGAAGGCCTCGCAACCCGCCGTCTCCGCGACGAGGGGCACGACAGTTCCCGTTTCTGTACCCGGAACCCGCGGATCGGACCCGTCGGTCGTGTAGTAAATCGTTCCGCCCCCCCAGTTATTGGGATCGGTCATGGTAAGACTGAACCCGCCAGCAACGGAACCCCCATAACTCGAAAAGGAAGGGGGACGGGCGATGCCGTTCGTTCCCCTCGACTGGCTGTCGATCCAGGCCAGACGCTGGGTCAGCCAGTTCTTCATCCAGTCGACTTCCGCCTGATGCGTCGTGCGCGTTTGATAGCCGTCCGCATTGGGCCAGACATAACTTCCCAAAGTATTCCAGCGGGTGAAGTTCCGCGTCGCGGCCGATTGGCCTGTGGCATTCGGAGAAGCCAGTTCCGCCGTGAACCCGTCAATGGCGGCGAGAAGCGACGCGTCGGCAAAAAGATTCCGTCTCAGTTCCCAGTAGCGGTCCCAGTAACTGAGATCAAATTCGACATCCTGGAAAAGTCGGTTGTACCACGGATAGTCCGTCCCGCCGATCTGCGTGTAATACCAGCCCACTGGATTCTGACCATTGAGATAGTTCGCATTGCCGAGCGCCAGGTTATAGTCCCACACCGGGAGGGCGCGGATTTTCCCAGCCCGCGATTTGCTGTAATAGGAACTAATTCGGTAGCCGTCGATCTCCTTGAACATCTCGACGAAGAGATGGTTGTCGACGAAACTCGGGACATCGATGTAAGTGGCATAACCGGTGGCGGGATCGCCAAAACTCGTGCTGTAGAGCGCGGTTTCGAAGGCATTCACGTAATTGCGGAGCCAGTTGAATTGCTCGGTGTTCAGCGTGCCCGGATCGTGGGTATCGAGTGGAATGCCGTCGCGACCCGTGCTCCACGGCTGGCTGTAGGGCGGCTTGTCCTTCTTGAAAATATACCCGCCGGTGATGAGGGTGGGATCGGTCACGTTCGCGTTGAGCTTCTCGATATCGACCCGTTCGCCACCACGCTTGATCTTCTCCATCAGCACGTAGACGCCCTGGTAATCGGCCATTGAGACCGAGTCCCCGTTCTGGTTGAAGAACATTTCGACAAAGCGGGTGCGCATGCCGCCTCCATTTCCCCACAACGCTCGGGCCCTCGTATAAACGAGGACATTGCGCATGAGCGTCTTGTCGGAATACGGTGCCTGGAGGATCCAGTCGGAGTCGGAAGGCATGCCGAGGATCGAGGCATTGGTGTCCTCGTCCTTGTTGTTCCAAAGTTCCCACGCGTATTGCTTTTTCGGAAAGCCGGAGGAACTCTGGCCACGGACATGCATCCCTCCCCGCCCGGTGAAGTCAGGCGTTCCATTCATGTGCGCGAATCCATCGGTCGGATCCTTGTCGATGGTCACCGCGTAAACCGGACGATAGGGACGGGAAGAATTCGGGTCGCTGGCACCATCCACGTTGAAGCCGTTTGAATCCGCCACCACAATGGGGAGCGCGGAAGTGAAGTTTTGCACATCAGCGGCCATCAGAATCAGAGTGCGACTTTTCACCGAACCCGGCAGGCGATCCGTATCGTAGACACGAGCCCGATACGTCGTCGTCGCACTCACGTTGAAGGGCATAGTGTAGATCGGCGAGGACTCGGTGGGCACGGTATTGTTCGAGGTATAGCGAACGACTGCGGTGGGAGACTGGGGAGCAGAAATGGAGAGGGTGACCGAGCCGGAGAAGAGCCCCCCGGCCCGCGAAAAGACGACATCCTCCGCTGGCGCGCCGGGTGCCTGAAGCCCACGGTTCTTCTCGCCTGGCGTCGGTGTCTCAAGGAACCCCAACGAGCGTGCCTGGCCCAATTCACCATACGTGACGTCCTCGGCCTGGGCGGCATACGTGAATTCGCTCCGTACGGTCGTTCCATCCGGCGCGATGAGGGCCAGATACCCTCCTGCGCTGGGCAGGGTGAAATTCGTGTGGGGGGGCTTTGTCGCATGGGGGCGGTTCTTACCGGAAGCAAAGACGACGGCGTATTGGTAGGCTCCAAGGGTAATTGCCGGAAGCACCCAGAGCGTCTTGTTCTGCGGGTCGTTGGTCAGATAGTAGCCGCCGAGATTCACGCTCGCGTTTTGTCCATTGTAGATTTCTATCCAATCCGGACTCTCGAGATCCTCGTCCTCCAGCGTATCCTTGTTCTGCGCCGCGAATTCGCTGATCACAGGGCCGCCGGTCTGTATGGGCGAGGTCGTCGACGTGGTGAAGAGAAGATTGTCAATGAAGGTGTCCTGGGTCGCCCCTCCCGTGCGGCCGGAGAAGGCGAGGCGATTCCCTGAGGCGGGAATGAAACCCGGCGTCGCGAGATTCGTCGCGATCGCGTTCCCGTTATAGGTGAGATCCAATCCCCCGCCGTCCCAGTGGACGACAACGGGGACCCACTGGTTGTGCACGCTGGAGAAAGTCTGGGGGTAGTTGCCAATGCTTACGCCGTCGGCATAGATTTCGATCGAAGGCGCATCATTGCCGTTGTTGTAGGTATCCCAGGCGATGACGAGCCCTTTCGGAAGGGCAAAGCCACCCTCTCCCCCTCCATCGCCGCCGGGTATCGCGCCGAAGTTCACCGACATGCCATCCGCCGGCGTTCCACTGGTGCTCATGCGAAGCAGGAAAGTCACGTCGAAGGCTTCGACCTCGCTTCCGGGGTCGAGGTCGGGTAATTTGAAGGACGCGCTCGTATTGCCCGTTCCGTTCGCGGTCAGGCGGAGATAGCTGCTTTGGATTGATGCGACCCCGTTGCTGCTCGAGATGATCGCCCCATCTCCGAGGATGGTCGTGTTGTTCGGGTAATTAAAGGCCTGCGGGCCGTAGGTTCCCCCAGCAGCCGGGAGTAATCCGCACGCGGCAGCCACGAGGGAGAGCACCAGAGGACGAAAGAGTTTCGGGAAGACAGCCATGATGGAGAGGAAATAGGGGGTTCGAGGGCTTGCGCTAGGGACAGTCCGCTGAGGGACCGTTTCGATTAGAATAGTCCAGAATCCCGCCGCTTTCCACCCTCGATCATCCCGCCGTCCCCGGTGCCGGCAATCACTTCAATGCGCCTCCCGTAGCCTGAAATGGCGCGCCGCCACAAAACGGCATGCCCCGTCACGTTCCCGTCGGACGCTTCTCTCCGGACCCGGAGCGATCCTCCTCCCTTCGGGCGATGCCGTGGAGCAATCGACCGAGAATATCGGCCCCGGTGATAATACGCTTGTTCTCGTCACCCCAAAAGAGCGCGACATCGCGATCAATGACCTGATCCTCGAGATTCGCGGCTTCGACAACGAATTCGCCGAGAATCGAATCGAGCGTGGCGTCCGGGTCGTGGACGACAATCGGACGATGGCAAAAGGCGTAAGGACTCGGATTCTCCTGCGTGAGCGCGGCATAGAGGAAGCCCTCGGTTTCAAGGACAATCTCCGGACGACCATCGGAGTCCGTGATGATCGCCCATTTCCCATGTAGTTGCTTGAGCGCTTCGAGAAACACCTTCCCCTCCTCGGTGCCCGGCCGAGGGAGTTTCGGAAGGTCGAGTTGCGCCGGAAACGCAAAAATCGTCGAAGGATCAATCTCCCGTCCCTCCTCGCAGACCGGGCGATCGTCGAGATCGAGGAAATTGAGGGCGCCTCGGCCCTCGGTGGCACTGATCTCGGAATCCGTTTCACGAATGTGCTTCTGGAGAATGGCTTCGATGTCTCGCTCGCGCATGTAGCTGATCCCCTCGGGTCCGATCCATCCGTCGAGGATCAGCGCGATCGGCTTCGCGACCGGATAAAGGAGGAACTGGTAGAAGTGCACTACCGGGGAGAGCAGAGCCGCGACCCGAATGGCATGACGGGAGAAATACGCCTGGGGAATGATCTCACCGAAGAAGGTGATTCCGACGGTCGAGAACACGAAGCCACCGATACCGGAGAGAACCGACTCGCTGAGTAGGGCGAGGAGGACGTTGACGCTCACGTTCCCCCACAGCAGCGTGCAGAGCAGGAAGTTGGCGTCCGTCCGTAGCTTCAGAACCTTCTGTGCGGCCGCGTTCCCGTGGTCGGCCTCAGCCTCCAGCCGCAAACGCCCGACGCTGAAGAATCCGAGATTCAGTCCCGAGAACATCGCGGACTGGGAAAGACAGAAGGCTATGCCAAGCCAGATGAAGAGGGAATCCATAGTAGAGTTTTGCGATAGCGTTGGTGGAAGAAGGGCGCAAGAAATACCGGCAATTCTATGCGATACCTTGCCCGAAGCCACCCGGCGAGACCGATTGCGTCGCTCTGCTTCCCTTGCTTTGTCACGGATCCGGCAACCATTTCCTCCGGGAAGAGAGCCACTCGAACCGTGGCTCAATCCTGCGGACGCTCTCCCCAGCGCCCCGATCGATTCCCTGGAATTTCCGAACGGCGTGGTCCATCGGACCGGTGGGAGCGCCGGAGTAGCGACCACACCTCTACGACCCACGATAGCAACCCGTTCCTCGGTTGCTTGCAATTCAATGACGCGAACCTTGATGGGATTTTGACGGTTCCCGCATTTATGATTATCCTCGGACAAAGGGGGGATGATCGGAAACATCACCGCCGCAGCCGACACCCGGAACATCCCGGTGCCCGGCGCCTCTGTCTTTATTGGCCTCGCCGCCCACTTGATATGCTTCATCGACTCCCGCATAGAAACCGCGTGCCCTTCCGTGAGCAGGGACGCGATTTTCCGCGAAGGAATGCCTTCGCGGAGATTCTCCGAGCAGCGATTCCCCAATCTTTCGGAAGCCCCTTTCGTGCCACGAAAACCTTCAGCTTTGCCCTTGTTGCCACAACCACTCTCCAAGCCGCTCCTCTTTTCGAGCGGCTCGCGCCCGAACACTCGGGCGTCACCTTCCGCTACCAGTGGACCCCGCCGGAGAAATACGACCACGAGATGGTGAATGCCACGACCGGCGGCGGAGCCTGCGCGGGCGACTTCGATGGCGACGGACTCGCCGACCTTTTCCTCACCCAGCCATTCGCCGGCAACCGCCTCTACCGGAACAAAGGCAGCTTCACCTTCGAGGACATCACGGACATGGCCGGGCTCTCGGAACAGAAATGGGGCACCGGCGCTTCCTTCGCCGATGTCGACAACGACGGCGATCTCGACCTCTACGTCTGCGGCTACGACTGCGCGAACCGCTTTTACCTGAACAAGGGCGAAGGCACCTTCCGCGAATGCGCGGCCGAGGCCGGTCTCGCCTACCGGGGCGCGAGCGTCATGATCGCCTTCGCCGACTATGACAACGACGGTGACCTCGACGCCTATCTTCTCAACAACCACATCGCTCCGAAGGAGGCGCCGCTCTGGAAATACGATACCCGCAGGTCCGACGGCATGCCCCTCCTCCCCGATGAGTTGAAAGGTGTGGCCCGCGTCCTCTACCGTCCCGATATCGGCGAAGGAAAGCTCATCCCCGCCGGCGAACGCGATCGCCTTTTCCGCAATGACGGCACCCGCCCGAACGGTATCCCTATGTTCACCGACGTGACGGCTGCCTCCGGCCTCGACGACGAATTCTTCGGCCTCGGAGTCGTCTGGTTCGACCACAACGAGGACGGCTGGCCGGATCTTTATGTCTCAAACGACTTCTGGGGCCCCGATCTCCTCTACCGGAACAACGGCGACGGCACTTTCACAAACATCACGCTGAACGCCCTCCCCCACACCCCGTGGTTCTCGATGGGTTGCGACGTGGCCGACCTCAACAACGACGGCCACCTCGACCTGATGGCCTCCGACATGTCGGGCACTACCCACTACAAGCAGAAGATCTCGATGGGCGACATGCAGGGCTGGTTCCTCACCTACTCGCGCCCGCTCCAATACATGCGGAACGCCCTCTACCTCAATACCGGCACCGGGCGCTTCCTGGAGGTCTCGCACCTGGCGGGCGTGGCTTCCACCGACTGGACGTGGTCGCTGAAATTCGGTGATCTCGACAACGATGGCCGGGAGGATCTCTTCGTCTCGAACGGAGCCGAGCGCTTCTGGGACAACAGCGACCTCATGGCCGACGCCCGGGGCGCGCAGCGCATCGACACCCCGGAACTGAAGGCGCTCTGGCTCCCGCAGCCAAAACGCGACGACCCGAACCTCGCCTTCCGGAACAGGGGCGATCTCGAATTCGAGTCCGTCGGCGAGGCCTGGGGACTCGGCGACAAGCTCGTCAGCTACGGCGTCGCCTTTGCTGATTTCGACAACGACGGCGACCTCGATCTCGTCACGAACAACTTCGACGACCACGCAGCCGTCTACCGGAATGGCGGGAATGCCAACCACGGCCTTCGCCTTCGCCTTCGAGGCACAAAGAGCAATCGTGACGGCATTGGCGCGCGCGTCGAGGCCACCGCCGGCGACCAGAAATGGACGCGCTACCTCACGCTCGCGCGCGGCTTCATGTCCGCGAACGAGCCGCGCGTCCATCTCGGCATCGGCAAGGCGACCACGGTGGAAAACGTCACCGTCTCCTGGCCGTCCGGCCTTCGCGAGAGCTTCGCCGATCTCGCCGCCGGAAAACAGCACGTCCTCGTGGAAGGAAGCGGCAAACCTCTCGGAGCGCCCGAGCCACCACCGGCCGCCCTGTTCCGTTACTCGGCGTCGCTTGAGGCGGCCGGAAGCGCGGAGAAACAATTCGACGACTTTGCCCGCGAGCCCCTTCTCCCCAGCAGCCTCTCCCGGCTCGGCCCCGGTCTCGCCTTCGCCGACCTCAATAGCGACGGCTGGGACGATTTCTACCTCGCCCGCCCCCGCGAGGTCGGTGGCTCGGTCTTCATCCACACCGGTGCCGTCAAACCCGATGGCGAGGTCGATTTCTTCAACCGTATTTCATCCTGCTTCGAGGGAAACGCCGCCAGCGAGGAGATGGCCCCGCTCTTCTTCGACGCCGATGGCGATGGCGATGCCGACCTTTTCGTCACCAGCGGCAGCAACGAGGCCCCTGTCGGCGACGCGCCCTACCACGACCACCTTTACCTCCACGCCGGCAACGGCCGCTTCACGGCCGCGCCCGACC
>JAHEDC010000707.1 GCA_024641425.1 Verrucomicrobiales bacterium
CCGATTTCTTCAGCCGCCATCCCGTCGATTGCGCGCGCGACCTCATCGGCATGGAACTCGTCCGCGGCCGCTGCTCCGGCCTCATCGTCGAAACCGAAGCCTATGCCGCCCTCGGCGATGAAGCCGCCCACACCCATTTCCGTCCCTCGGCCCGGGCCTTTGTCACCAGGCACCGCGCCGGGGCCGCCTATGTCTATTTCAACTACGGGATGTACTGGCTCGCCAACGTGCTTGTGAAGGGCGAGGTGAATGGCTTCGTTCTGATCCGCGCGCTCGAACCCGTCCGAGGCATCGATACCATGCGCAAGCGCCGGAACCGCGAATCCGTCCGCGATCTCTGTTCCGGCCCGGGCAAACTCACCATCGCCCTCGACATCGACGGGCGCCATCACGGCAAGAGCTTTGTTTCACCAAAGCGCCCTCCCTTCCATTTCCGCGAACCCGCCAAGCCCATCGCCCCAGACAAAATCATCGCCGATCCCCGTATCGGCATCTCCCGTGCCCGGGATCTCCCTTGGCGCTTCTCCCTCCACGGCAACTCCCACGTCAGCGTGCGCCCCCGCCCGTAGCGCAGCCCGTCACGCGATGACCTCATGCACGACATGCCCGTGCACGTCGGTCAGGCGCATGTCCCGCCCTCCGAAGCGATACGTCGAGCGTTCGTGATCGATCCCGAGCAGGTGCAGCATCGTCGCGTGCAGGTCATGCATCTCCATCTTCCCGTCGACGACGTGGTACCCGAATTCATCGGTCTCCCCGTAGATCGTTCCGCCCTTAACGCCCCCGCCCGCCATCCACACGGAATAGGCGTACGGATGGTGGTCGCGACCATCCTTGCCCTGCGCGAAGGGCGTCCGCCCGAACTCGCCCGCCCACACCACGAGCGTCTCGTCGAGCAGTCCCCGCTGTTTCAAATCCTTCAGCAGCGCCGCGATCGGCTGATCAACGGCCCGCGCGTTGTTGTTATGGTTGGCGCGCAGATTCCCGTGCGCGTCCCAGCGGTCGCCACTGACCTGCGGACAGGTCAGTTCAATGAAACGCACCCCGCGCTCCACCAGTCGCCGGGCCGCCATGCACTCGCGTCCGAAGATCGTGGTCGGTTCATAAGCGCTATTCAGCCCGTAGAGTTCCTTGAGATACTCCGGCTCCGCCGAAAGATCCATCAGTTCCGGAATCGACGTCTGCATCCGGTAGGCGAGTTCGTAATTCTTGATCGCCGATTCGAGATTGTCCTGCTTCACGGAATCGGCGAGGGCCAACCCGTCGAGTTGCACCATCAGATCGAGCTTCGCCCGCTGCGCGTCCGGCGTCTTCTCATGCGGGCGCACATAGGCGACCGGCTCATCGGCGGGCCGGAAAATCGACCCCTGATAAGTCGCCGGAAGAAAACCGCTATTAAAGTTATCCAATCCTCCCGGCGGCGTGAGGCCGCCATTGACGACGACATAGCCCGGCAAGTCGCGGCACTCGCTTCCAAGTCCGTAAGTGACCCACGCGCCCATACTCGGCCGTCCCTGGAGACCGCTGCCGGTGTGGAGGAAATAATTCGCCGCCGTGTGTTCGGAAAACTTCGAGGTCATCGAACGCAGCACCGCCAGATCATCGACACAGGTCGCGACATGCGGAAAGAGGTCGCTCACCGGAATGCCGCTCTGGCCGTATTGCTGGAACTTCCACGGACTGGCCAGGATCGTCCCGTTGTTGTCGAACTGCGTCTGCGCGACCTTGAAGAACTTGCCGGGATCCTCGCCGTTGTGCTTGTCGAGCATCGGCTTCGGATCGAAGGAATCGACGTGCGAGACCCCTCCATCCATGTAGAGGAAGATGACATTCTTCGCCCTCGCCTTGAAATGCGGACGACCGAGCCGGGGATTCGCGGGCGGAGGTGCCAAGCCATAGGCCGGATCGTTCAGCAGGGCCCCGAGAGCCAGCGAGCCGAAGCCGAGCCCACCTTGCCGGAGCATGTCACGGCGGCTCCAGGAACGGGATCTGAAATTTCCACAGTGCGCGCTCATCGGAGATAGATGAATTCCTTGGTGTTCATGAGGACGTGGGCGTAATCGGCCCAGACGGCGGGATCGTCCATACGACCATCCCGTTCAAGATAGGCCAGCGCGCGCGCCGATTCCTCCGCTTTCGGCTCCCGTGCGAAGGCCTCCAGATACATCCGCCGGAGGCGCTCCTCCGCGCTGCCCGGCACCTCGAGCGTCTTCCGAGCCCAAAGCTCGGCCTGACCGAAGACAAACGGGTCGTTCATCAGGATCAGCGACTGCGCCGGCACATTCGAGA
>JAHEDC010000293.1:0-6376 GCA_024641425.1 Verrucomicrobiales bacterium
TTCAGAATTCGGCAAGCGAACAACCCCGCGCTTCGGCGTCTTGGTATTTTCGGTTTCAATGGTTTTTGATTTCATTGGCAGTTAATATGGTATTTCATTCAAGAAGGGTGAAATTTTTCTCGATAGGAGTGTTCGCCGGGTCTTAGCGTTCGGAATCCATGTTTTCCGCCCTGTCGAGACTTCCCGCTTTTCTTCCTTTCAAGACACTGCTTGTCGTGGTCTTCCTCTGCTACGTGAAAGTGCAGGGCGAACCCGTGGAAGTGACATTGGACACGACGGCGGAGTTCTATCCGCTGTCGAGTTTTCCGATGTTCTCGACCTTTGCGGACAACGCGCGCTACGTCCATCTTGCGGACGCTTCGGGGGAGCCGGTGAAGCCTTCCCGCTATAACAGCTCGACGGGTTCGCTCTCGAAGAGCTACCGGAAATACCTGCTCAAGGAGAAGAAGAAACAGGGGCAGACGTTCGATGAGCTTGCGCTGGTGCAACGTCGGGCGGCGGGCGACCAGTTGTTGCGGGATCTCCGGGAATCGGTGGCTCCGGCCGCGTTTGGGAATCAAGCGGGCCACCACCTTCGCCTTTACGAAGTCGTGCTCTACCGCGATGGAGAAGGAAAGCTCGTGCGCGAGCGCGCGCTGGTCGGCGAGTATGTGGGCGCCCTCGCCGCGACGGAAGGGGTGGACACCGAACCGTGAGGGAAGCATTCAAGTCCCTACTGCGACCACAGTTCGGCAAAGTCGTCTACGAGAACTGGGAATGGATTCTGATGCGGGCGTTTTTCGCCATCGTCGTCCTCGTCCCCGCGACCAGCTTCGATCTCCCCTATGAAGGGCAGCCGCAGCCGCAGGGCATCGCGGTTTTCGTCGATACCACGTGGATCGCAGCGGAGGCGGCGGGCCCGTGGGTGAAGGGATTCTTCTATGGTGCCTTGGCGCTCTACATTGTCGGTTTTCTGCCTTTCGTGGCGACGACGGGGCTGCTTGTGATCCATCTCACCATTGGCGCGCTGGAGAACTCGCAGGGAGGAACGCACCACACGACGCAGATCATCGGCTTTGTCCTCGTCGGGCAGTTCCTCGCCCACGTCTATTTCAAGGTGCGGCGCCTGATCTCACGGGAGAGCGTGTGGAAGAACGCGTCGGCTTCCTTGCAGGTCTATCTCTCGCAGCAGCTTATCGCCGCCGCCTATGTGGTGGCGGGATTGACGAAGCTCATCCGCTCGGACGGCCGGTGGCTGGCCGAGGTGGGGAACCTGCCGATGCAGATCGAGAAGGGGATCGACAAGACCTACTACGACACGCTCCAAAGACCCGCCGAAGGCACGGTGCCGTGGATGGTGCGGGTGATGGAGGATTGGCCGGTGCTCGCGCGCCTGATGCTTGGCGGCGGCTGGTTCCTCGAGTTGTTCGCCTTCCTCGCGCTCTGGAACCGTTGGGCGCTGGCGGTCTTCGGGGTTGGCCTCATCCTCATGCACGAGACGATCAGCGCCGCGATGGGGCTTGGTTTCGCCTACAACAAGGCGGTGCTCCTCGTCTTCTTCGTCAACCTGCCCTACTGGGCGGTCGCGGGGATCCGACTGGCCGGAAAGCGGAAAGCTCTCGGGAAGCAGGCGCTGGAGCCCGCGTGAGCCGGTGCGGCGGGGTTTAAGGTTCGGCCTTTTCCTCCAGCGTCACGAGTTTGTCCTCGGGATTCTCGCTGAGGACGAGGCCCCGGAAGTGGAATTCCTGCGGTTGTTTGTTCGCGTGGAGCTGAAGGCCGATCGGGCTTTCGCGGAGTTTGTCGGCTTCGTCGGTGAAGTCGAAAACGAGTGCGCCGTTGGCGACGAAGCGGATGCGATTGCCGGTGACGAGGATTTCGATCCGGTTCCAATCGCCGTTCTTCTCGCCTTCAAGGTTCAGGGTGCCCTGATGGTTGGCGGGCACCACGCGATTGCGGCGGTACGCATCCCAGATTCCCCAGTCATGGCAGAACATGAGCAGAGGTCCGCGGAAACCGTTCGGGTTATCGCCCGTATCGGTGAAGCGCTCGCCGAGGGCGCAAACGGCGGAGTGCATGGTCGAGTGTTTCGGCGAGAGGGTCTGCTTCACTTCGAGGAGGAGGCGGAAGTCGCGGTAACTTTTCTTCGTGAAGAGATAGGTGCTCGACGGAACGGGCTTCTCGTTCGCGCCACGGATGGAGCCGTCAACAACGCCCCAGTAAGGCATCCAGCCGTCCCAGCCGGTGAGATCCTTGCCGTTGAAGAGCGGCGTGGCCTTCTCCGAAGCGGGAAGGGCCGGAATGAGGGCGGTGGCCCAGTCGGCAGCAGGAAGCGCGGACGGGGTGGCGAGGAGGAAGAAGGCGGCGGTGCGGAAAATCGGGGATTTCATCCTCGGATGCTAGCAGGAAGGTTCCCTTAGTGGAAGGGCCCCGGCTAGGCGCTAACGCCAAAGAGTGCGCCAATTCCGGCGGTGGCGGCCATGGCGAGGGCTCCCCAGAAGGTGACGCGGGCCACTGCCTTTCCGATGGGCGCTCCACCCGCCCTGGCGGAGACGCCGCCCAGCAGCGCAAGGAATCCCAACGACGTGATGGAGACGACGAGGGCGATGTGGCTCTCAGGAGAGCTGATGGCGGCAAGCAGGGGGAGGGCGGCTCCGACCGCGAAGGTGGACGCGGAGGCGAGGGCCGCTTGAACGGGCCTGGCGCTCAGGGATTCTGAGATACCGAGTTCGTCCCGCGCGTGCGCGCCGAGAGCGTCCCGCGCCGTCAGTTGCTCGGCGACCTGGCGGGCGAGGGGTTCATCCAGCCCGCGTCCAATATAGATCGCGGTGAGTTCGCCAAGTTCGAAATCCGGGTCGGTGGCCAATTCCTTCCGCTCGCGCTCAAGGTCGGCATTCTCGGTATCGGCTTGAGAACTCACGGAAACATATTCTCCCGCAGCCATCGACATTGCCCCCGCGACGAGACCGGCCACGCCGGCGACCAGGATATTTCCGCGCGTGGCCTCGGCCGCGGCGACGCCGACGACCAGACTGGCGGTTGAGACGATCCCGTCATTGGCTCCGAGGACGGCGGCGCGAAGCCACCCAATCCGATCGGTGCGGTGTTGTTCCTTGTGGGGGCGCATGCGATTGGGTGATCTGAATGGTTCGGTAGAGGCTAGCGGGCTTTCGGTGGCGACGTAATCAGGGGTCCGAAGCGGGATCTTTCGCGTGTTTTTCCCCGGCGTCGGTGGTGGGCTTGCGGTCGCGGGTATTATCGAGCAAATGGCGACGGAGTGCGAGGACGAAGACGGCGACGCACGCGGCCTTCATGAAAAGGAGCCAGATCGGCCGCCACCATGCGCCGGTCTGAAGTTCGATGAAGTCGGAAAGCCCGAAGACGAGGAAAGCGAGTGCGAGGATGAACACGCGGAGGCGTTCGGAACCCTTGCGGCGGGCCGCGATGACGGTGAAACCGATTCCGATACACGACCAGAGGATGATTTCGGTGATGTTGACGATGTCGGAGGGATTCATGGCGCTGGCGGGCGGGGAGCGGCGCATCCCTCGAATCCGAGGGCGAGAGTCGCGCCGATCAGGAGGCGGAAGAGCGCGCGGTATCGCATAGCGGTGAGAGGGAAAAGCGGGCCGGGAGTAGTGTATCGAAGACGGCGCTTTCCCGCAAGGGCTGGAGAAGGCTGGTGGGGTTGCAAAGACCCTTGGCATCCGGCATGGTGGTCATGATGCGCATCACAATCCCCTTCTTCCTGGCCCTCTCTCTTGTGGCGGTCACGCCGACCTCGGCGGAGGTCGAACCGCCGTTGCGATTCAATACCGATGTGCGGCCGATTTTGTCGGACAACTGCTTCGCCTGCCATGGCTTCGACAAGAACGCGCGGAAGGCGAAGCTGCGTCTGGATGTCCTGGAGGAAAAGACGCGCGAGGTGCTGGCGCCGGGGCGTCCGGATGAAAGCGAACTATTGAAGCGAATTCATCATGAGGATCCCGACGAGCGGATGCCGCCGGAGGAAGTAAAGAAGACGATGACACCGGATCAGAGGGCGGTGCTGCGGCGCTGGATCGCGGAAGGGGCTCCCTACGAACGGCACTGGGTTTTCATTCCGCCGGTGAAGGCGGTGGTGCCGGAACCTTCGGCCGGGAGGGAGATCGATTACTTCATCGGGAGAAAATTGGGAACGGAGGGGCTCGCGCTCTCCCCTGAAGCGGAGAAGCCGACCTTGGCGCGGCGGATTTCCTTTGATCTGACGGGATTGCCACCGAGCGCGGCAGAGGTGGAGGCTTTCGAGAACGACGCCGCGCCGGATGCCTACGAGAAATGGGTCGACCGCTTGCTCGCGTCGCCGCATTTCGGCGAGCGGATGGCCTTGATGTGGCTCGACCTCGTGCGGTATGCGGATACGGTCGGTTATCATGGAGACCAGCCGGTATCGGTGTGGCCCTTCCGTGACTACGTGATCGATGCCTTTAACGCGAATATGCCGTTCGATCGCTTCACGCGCGAGCAGATCGCGGGGGATTTACTGCCGGACGCGACCCTCGAGCAGAAGGTGGCCTCGGGATACAACCGTCTGAACATGACGACCGAGGAAGGCGGATCGCAACCGAAGGAATACCTGGCCAAGTATGCGGGGGATCGGGTGCGGACGACTTCGGTCGCATGGATGGGCGCGACTCTCGGATGTGCGGAGTGTCATGATCACAAATTCGACCCCTATACGACACGGGATTTCTACAGCTTCGCCGCCTTCTTCGCCGATGTTGAGGAGATCGGCGTCTATGGCAACCGGGGGCGCCCGCCCGTAATGGCGGTGCCGACCGAAGAGACCCGCGCGCGCCTCTCGGAGATCGAAGGCCGGGCAAAGGAGGCCCGTGAAAGATGGCGATTGGCGTCGGCGGATCTCGGGGAGGGACAGGCGAAATGGGAAGCGGAGCTGCGGGCCGCGCTCGCCTCGAACAAGGCCGAGGACTTCGTCTGGCTGGAGGATGAACCGCCGGCGGGATCGACGTTGAGTCCGGGATGGAACGCGGTGGGGCGCGAGAAAGGGCAGGTTTTCAGTGGTGAGCGGGCATGGAAGCAGGAAGCGGCGGGGATGGTGCAGCATTACTTCAACAAGGCATCGAACCCGGTGACGCTTTCCGAGGGCGATGTCTTTTTCGTCAATGTCTGGCTCGATCCCGGAAAGACGCCGGAGACGGTGATGTTACAGGCCCATTCGGAGGCGCACGACACGTGGAACCACCGCGCTTTCTGGGGTGCCGACAAGATCAGTTACGGAGGCATGGGGGCGAACGGTCCGGCGCACCGACCGATGGGGGCATTGCCGGATACGGGGAAATGGGTGCGGCTGGAAGTGCCGGTCGAAGCGTTGGGATTCTCGGCCGGGCAAACCGTCGATGGTTTTTCCTTCGATCAGTTCGGCGGAATCGCTTATTGGGATCAGGCCGGAATTCGATCCAAGGATGCTTCCGCGCTGAAGGGAATGCCCGCCAACGTGCGTCAGGCCCTCGCCACGGATGGCCCCGAACGCGACGCGGCGCAACGGGAAGTGATTGCCGCGCACTACCTGGCGGCGGCTCCGGAGTTACAATCGATTCGCGCCGAAATCGCGGGCTTCGAGGCGGAGAAGGCGGAGGTCGAGAAATCGATGCCGACGACGCTGGTCACGGTTTCACAGGCACCTCGAACGATGCGGGTGCTCCCGCGGGGGAATTGGCTCGACGAGTCGGGGCCGGAGGTTCTGCCTGCGGTACCGGAATTCCTCGGCGGGCCGGTGGCGAACGAAGGCGGCCGCCTCAGTCGGATGGATTTGGCGAATTGGCTGGTTTCGACGGAGAATCCCTTGACGGCGCGGGTGTTCGTGAACCGGGTGTGGAAGTTACTTTTCGGGACGGGGATCTCGAAGGTGCTCGATGATCTTGGATCGCAGGGAGAATGGCCGGTGCATCCCGAGTTGCTCGACTGGCTCGCGGTCGATTTCATGGAGAGCGGCTGGGATGTGAAGCGCCTTGTCCGGACAATTGTCCTGTCTGAAACCTACCGGCAATCCTCGATGCCAAAGCCCGGGGTGAGAGAACGTGACCCCTACAACCGTCTTCTGGCGCGGCAGTCGCGCTTCCGGATGGAAGCGGAAATCGTGCGGGATGCCGCGCTCAAGATTTCCGGCCTTCTGGTGGATCGCCAGGGCGGGCGGAGCGCGAAGCCCTACCAGCCCGCGAAGTATTACGAGAATCTGAATTTTCCCCGCCGGGAATACGAGCCGGACAAGGACGAAAACCAGTATCGGCGCGGAGTTTACACGCATTGGCAGCGCACGTTTCTGCATCCGATGCTCAAGGCCTTCGACGCGTCGACGCGCGAGGAATGCGCGGCCAATCGCGACCGTTCGAACACACCGTTG
>JAHEDC010000293.1:6386-8299 GCA_024641425.1 Verrucomicrobiales bacterium
GGCGGCGCGGGTCTTCGCCGAACGATTGATGACGGAAGGTTCCGGTGACTTCGCGACCCGGCTCGACCGGGCCTTCCGCGAGGCGGTTTCCCGCGCTCCCACGCGGGACGAATCTCTGGAATTGGCGGCATTGCATGCGAAGCATCTGGAGCGATTCCGGAAGGATCCCGAAGGCGCGAAGGAATATCTCGCGGTCGGATTAACGCACCCCTCGGCGGACCTTGATCCCGTGGAACTGGCGGCCTGGATGTCGGTCTCGCGGGTAATCCTCAACCTCTATGAAATGATCGCACATTATTAGTCCCATGAGTTACCCCGATGATTTCCGCCTCCGACTTACCCGTCGCCAACTCCTCGGTCGTGCCGCCGCAGGCATTGGTTCCGTGGCGCTGGCCTCGCTCCTCGATCCGAAACTCTTCGCCGCCGCTCCCGGACCTGAACGATGGGACGGGGTCGTGCGTCCGTTGCATACGCCCGCGAAATGCAAACGCGTCATCTGGCTCTATATGGCTGGCGGACCTTCCCATCTGGAGACCTTCGACAACAAGCCGAAGTTGGCGGAGATGCACGGTCAGCCGATGCCGGATGCGTTTACCAGGGGGCAACCGATCGCTCAGTTGCAGGGGCAGCAGTTGAAGTGTTTCGGGCCCCAGCATCCCTTCGCGAGATACGGTCGGAGCGGGCAGGAGATCTCCGATGTTCTCCCGCATATCTCGGGTATCGCGGATGAGATGTGCATCGTCCGCTCGTTGGTCACGGAGCAAATCAACCATGATCCGGCGCACACCTTCATGAATACGGGATCGATGGTGCCCGGGAGACCGAGCATGGGCTCGTGGCTGACTTACGGACTTGGAAGCGATTGCGAGAATCTGCCGGGCTTCGTCGTCATGACGTCGGCGGGTGGCGGTCAGGGCCAACCGATTGCGGCGAGGCAGTGGTCGAGCGGGTTCCTTCCGGGGCGGTTCCAGGGCGTTGCCTTCCAGTCGTCCGGGGATCCGGTTCATTATGTGAGTCGGCCGAAGGGCACGACGGCGGGCGATCAGGAGGACATCGTGCGATCAGTACAGCGCCTTCACGCGTTGAGAAACGAGGTCATCGACGATCCGGAGATCGCAACCAGGATCAGCCAGTACGAGATGGCTTTCCGGATGCACGCGAGCGTGCCGGAGTTGGTCGATTTTTCCTCCGAGCCGAAGCATATCATGGAGATGTACGGGACGAAGGGGGCGGACGGAACGTTTGCCGCGAATTGTCTTCTGGCGCGGCGTCTCGCCGAGCGCGGCGTGCGCTTCATCCAGTGCTACCATCGGGGATGGGACCACCACGGCGGGATCAAGGACGGTGTGGCCGTGACCGCGCGCTATGTCGATCAGGCATCGGCGGCCCTGGTGCGTGATCTCAGGCAGCGGGGAATGCTCGATGATACCCTGGTGGTCTGGGGGGGCGAGTTCGGGCGCACGCCGATGGCGCAGGGAAACGGCCGTGATCACCACATCAAGGGCTTCTCGGGCTGGATGGCCGGGGGAGGGATCAAGCCCGGCATCACGTATGGCGAGACCGACGAATTCGGTTACAACGCGGTGAAGGATGTCGTCCATGTGCATGATCTGCACGCCACGATCCTCAAGTTGCTGGGAATCGACCACGAACGCCTGACCTACAAGTTCCAGGGACGGAATTTCCGGCTGACCGACGTCCACGGAAAAGTCGTGCGGGGGATCATGGCCTGAAGCGGGAACCTTCAGCCGGCATCCATCGACTGGAGAATGCGTTCGATCTGCCTGCGGTGTAGCTTCATGTGGAAGCCTCCGAGGGCATGCCACCCAGCGGAATCAAGAGGGCCGAACCAGGGATGGGGATAGCGGAGAGAGGTTCCGGTGGTCGGCGGTTTCTCCGCGGAAGCGAGAAAT
>JAHEDC010000708.1 GCA_024641425.1 Verrucomicrobiales bacterium
GCCGCCCCCCGATCCGACCAAATCCGGGTAAATCCGACCAAATCCGACCCATGAATCCCACCCGCACCGGCAAAATCGCCCGTCTGCCCCTCGATGTCCGCACCGAACTGAACGACCGGCTTCAGGAAGGGGAGCCGGGAAAGGAAATCGTCGCCTGGCTCAATACCCTGCCCGAAGTCGAGACCATGGTGGAAAAATTCTTTTTCGGCCGTCCGATCCGGGAGCAGAACCTCTCGGAGTGGAAACAGGGCGGCTACCGGGAATGGCTTGTCAACCAGGAAGCGCGGGAGACGCTGGACGGGTTGGAAGAGGAGACGGAGGAATGGTTTCTGAAACATCGCCCTCCGGTCTCCGATACCCTGGCCCGTTGGCTGGCCGTCCGCTACGCCTCCGAAGCCCGGCAACTCGACACCCTGGAAGGCCCGGAGCGCTGGCGTCGCCTGCGGGATCTCTGCGCCGACGTGGCCGAACTCCGGCGCGGCGACCACCGCGCCCGGCGTCTCGACATCGAGGATTCCCGCGACATGGTGGACATAAAACGCCTCGGACTTGAGATGGAGCGGGTCGCTCTTGCGGAAAGGGACTCCCTGGAGAGAAGCAAGCGCACGCTCACCCACAGCTTCGAGGTCCTTTTCAGCGCCGTGAAGGGCAATCCCGAGGCCGCGGCCACCCTGGGCAAGCTCATCCGCCTCCTCCGGCACGCCTATGACACGGCGGCGCGCGAACAGTGCGCCCACATGACCGGAGAACCGATCCCAACGGACTCGCCCTCATGAAAGAGCGGAAAAAGGGTGATTTTTTCCTTGCGCGGCGTTCCCGGATTCGCAAATCTCGTCGCCTGTCCCCCGGCTCCGAAAAAAATTCCGCGAATCCTAGGAATTCGCTTGTGAAATTTTTCACAAGCTCGTAGTTTCCGGGCCCCGTATCCTTTTTTCCGAAGAAAATGGCCAATTTTTTTCCCCGCTGGACCAATTCCCTACCGCTTAAGATCGTTGCCTGTATCGCCGTTGTCGGCGGCGGAGTGTCGGCCGGAGTGACCTATTATTTCACGCCGAAGTACACGCGGGTCGGCTATGAGCCCTCCCAGCCGGTGCCTTACGACCACCAGCTTCACGTGGGGCAACTGGGGATGGATTGCCGGTATTGCCATAGCTTCGTCGAGGTCTCCGGGCACGCGAACGTGCCGACGAGCGAGACCTGCTGGAACTGCCACCGCCACGTGAAGACGACGAGCCCGAAGCTGGAGCCGATCCGCCGGAGCATCGACCCGACGTTCGAGAAGTACGACGGGAAGCCGGTCGAGTGGGTGCGGGTGCACAAGACGCCGGACTACGCGTATTTCAACCACTCGGCACACCTGAATCGTGGCATCAGCTGCGTGAGCTGCCACGGGAAGATCAACGAGATGCCGGTCGTCCGGCAGGATCAGCCGCAGAGCATGGGGTGGTGTCTGGACTGCCACCGCGCGCCGGAGAAAAACCTCCGTCCGCTGGACGAGGTCTTCAATCTGAACTGGAAACCGTCCGACGAGAATCGCGGGGACTTCCATGACTACGTGGCGGGAAAAGTGGGCAAGGATCGCGCGAACACGCTGGTGCCCATGGCTGGCGAGGATGCGAAGAAGGATCTGACCCAGAAGGAAATCGGCGGGGCCCTGAAGGACGTCTGGAAAATCCACCCGCCCACGCCGAACAACTGCGCCGGCTGCCACCGCTAGGAGCGAACGCTCGCGACCGACCCGAGAAAAACCTTACCGATTCCGAAAATCCGAACCGCTGAATGAAACGCAAGTGGCATCATCCCGAATCCGAGCAAACCCGAGGGACATTGGTCCGTGGGATTGGAGAACTCGAGGACACCCCTGAATTCCGCGGGTGGCTGGAACGGGAGTTTCCCGCCGGTGCCGCCGAGATGCGGGATGGCGAGGAGCAGGAGAAATCCCGCCGCAGCTTCCTGAAGCTCATGGGGGCCTCGACGGCGCTGGCCGGCTTCGGACTCGCCGCCTGCCGCCGCCCGGAACAACACATCCGGCCCTTCTCGAAGGCGGTGGAATGGATCATTCCCGGGAAGCCGCTTTTTTACGCGACCGCGATGCCGCGCCTTGGAGGCTGCACGCCGCTCGTCGCCATCACCCACGAGGGGCGTCCGACGCATCTCCAGCCGAACCCGCTGCATCCGAAGGGCCGGGGCGTGGATTCCTTTGCCACCGCCTCGATCCTCGAACTTTACGATCCGGAGCGCTCGTCAGCCTATCTTTTTAAGGGCAATCGCTCGTCC
>JAHEDC010000294.1 GCA_024641425.1 Verrucomicrobiales bacterium
GGATTTATCCGCAGGTGGGGATGGCGCACACCGCGGTGTTTTATTTCGCGGAGCCGTTGAAGCCGGCGCTGGGGGGCGTGCTGACGTTCACGCTGGAACAAGTGCATGGCGGCGGGCATCTGATCGGGCGCTTGCGGCTGGCGGCGTCGGCTGAGGCGGACGTGGGATTGACGGATCCGGTGCCGGACGGGGTGGCGGCGATTCTTGCGGCGGAACCGGGGACGTGGAGCGAGGCGCAGCGGAGTCAGGTGGCGGCGTTTTACGTGAAGCGGGAGGACGCGCGGTTGCTGGCGGAGTTGCCGGCACCGGCGAAGGTCTTCGCGGTGTCATCGGACTTCGAGGCGGTGGGGAATTACAAGCCGGCGGGGTCGCCGCGGACGGTGCATGTGCTGACGCGGGGGAATATCGATGATCCGGGTGAGGAGGCGCGGGCCGGGGCGCTGTCGTGTGTGTCGGGGTTGGAGTCGCGGTTTGAGTTGCCCGAGGGAGCCGGGGAAGGGGAGCGGCGGGCGGCGCTGGCGCGCTGGCTGGCGGATCGGGAGAACGTCCTGACCTGGCGCTCGATCGTGAACCGGGTGTGGCACTATCATTTCGGCAAGGGGATCGCGGCGACGCCGAATGACTTCGGCAAGATGGGCGAGGCGCCGACGCATCCGGAGTTGCTGGACTGGCTGGCATATGAATTCCGCGAACGCGGTGGCTCGCTGAAGTGGCTCCACAAGGAGATCATGCTCAGCGCGACCTACCGGCAGGCGTCGACGCCGCGCGCGGAGGCCGAGCGGATCGACAAGGGGAACGCGTGGCTCTGGCGGATGGAGCGGCCGCGGCTGGAGGCGGAAGCGATCCGCGATGCCGTGCTCCAGATATCCGGAAAACTCGACCTGACGATGGGCGGGCCGTCGGCGCGGCAATTCCTTGAGAGCAAGGGGGTGCATGTGACGCCGAACCTTGATTATCTTGGCTTCGATCCCGATGATCCGGCGAACTTCCGGCGGGGTGTCTATCGCTTCGTTTTCCGCACTGTGCCCGATCCGCTGATGCAGGCGCTCGACTGCCCCGACGCCTCGCAATGGACGCCGCAGCGGAGCGCGTCCTTCAACGCGCTCGGCGCGCTCGCGATGGCGAACAGTCCTTTCCTCGTGCGGCAGGCCGAGCATCTCGCGGCGCGGTTGGAAGCGGAACGCGCGACGACAGAGGAGCGGGTGGCACGGCTTTACCAGTTGGCATTCCAACGCGATCCGGATGCGGAGGAACTCGCGGAGGTATCGGCTTACACGGAACGCCATGGATTGGCCAATGCCTGCCGGGTCATCCTGAACAGCAACGAATTCGTCTTCCTCGAATGAGCGCGCTTTCCCTGACTCGCCGGGAGATTCTTTTGAAAGCCGGTCACGGCTTCGGCGGGATCGCGCTGGCGCGGCTCCTTGGAAGCGAGCGGCTATTGGCGGAGGCGCCGATTCATCACGCGCCGAGGGCAAAACGGGTCATCCAGCTTTTCATGAATGGCGGGGTGAGCCAGATGGATACCTTCGATCCGAAACCGCGCCTCGCGGAGCTGGACGGGCAGGCCTTTGATCCGGGAGACGGGCAGAAAGTGGAGTCGGTGACGAACTCACCGGGCTTCAAGGTAATGAAGAGCCCGTTCGCCTTCAAACAACACGGACAGTGCGGGCGCTGGGTAAGCGACCAGCTTCCGCACCTCGCGGGCGTCGTGGACGAGCTCGCTTTCCTGACCTCGATGACGGTGCCGACGAACGTGCATGGGATCGGGAGTTACATGATGAATACCGGCTTTGTCCTGCCGGGGTTTCCCTGTCTCGGGGCGTGGGTGAGTTACGCGCTGGGACGGATCAGCGAGAATCTTCCCGACTTTGTCGTCCTGCCCGATCCGAAGGGATTGCCTTATAACAATCTGGGTAACTTCAGCTCCGGCTTCCTGCCCGCGCGGCATCAGGGAACCGTCATTCATGCGGCGGCGGCCCATCCGGTGCCCTTTCTGAATCCTCCCGATACCGCCACCCAGATCACGCCGGCAAGCGAGACCGAAGGGCGGGCGCTGCTGGCTTCGCTGAACCGGAAGCACCAGTTGCGGACGCCCGGCGACGACCGCTTGGAAGCGCGGATCGGGAGTTATGAGATGGCGGCGCGGATGCAACTGAGCGCGCCCGAGTTGTTCGATCTCTCCGGCGAGAGCGCGGCCACGCGGAAGCTTTACGGACTGGACGGCGCGGAGACCGCCGACTTCGGAAAACGCTGTGTCCTCGCGCGGCGGATGATCGAACGCGGCGTGCGCTTCGTCCAGGTCTGGAGCGGCGCGGGTGGCCCGGCGAACAATTGGGACAACCACGCGAACATCCACACCGAGCTGCCGAACATGACCCGTCAGGTCGACCAACCGGCCGCCGCCCTCATCCGCGATCTCAAGGCGCGCGGTCTTCTCGACGACACACTGGTCATCTGGACGACCGAGTTCGGGCGCATGCCCTTCAGCCAGGGTCAATCGGGTCGCGACCACAATGGCGGCACCTTCGTCTCGTGGCTCGCCGGGGGCGGCGTGAAGCCGGGCGTCGCCTATGGTGAAAGCGACGAGTGGGGCTGGAAGGCGAGGACGGAGATCCCGTGCTATGACATGCACGCGACGATTCTGCATTTGCTAGGCCTCGATCACGAGAAGCTCACGTTCCGTCACAACGGCATCGATCGCCGCCTGACGGACGTGCACGGGCACGTCCTTCACCGGATTCTGGTTTGAACTCGGGTCACGCCCCCGCCATGCCCCCAAGTTCCTTTGAGCCTGTCGGAACAACTCGATACCCTTGGATCGAATGAAATACGGCTTGGAAACATTCGACGCTTGGCTTCATGGGATTCAATCCTTCTGGGCCCGATTCCTTCTTTACTGGGTTTGTACGGGAGGGGTGGCGTTTCTCTTAGGCGGCGGTGCCGACTATTTCTTCTGGTTGTCGCTTCCCTTGGGGATGTTGGACATTGAGTCTCCGTTCTTCCTGATCGGAACGATGGCCGCGGCCTGGCTTCTTGTCCGCCTTGTCCTTTTCGATACCGCCACTTCGAGGGATCTCCTTTCCACGGTTGTCATTACCATGATAGCGGCTGCCTCGACCGGTGCCGGTTTTTCCTGGTTCATCCTCATCCCCGGTCACTTGCTGATCGCGGCGCTTTTGTTTCGGAACTTCAGGATCGCCTATCGACAGCGATCCGTTTAGGAGGCGAACGGGGCGGGCTACGGCACTTCCTCGACCTCGACGGTGAAGTCGCCATTGGAATCGGCGGCGGCGCGGGCCATGCCGGGGGTGTTGAAGAGCATGATGGTGTTCCCTTGCGCGTCGACGCCGATGAGGCCGCCGTCACCGGGTTTCATGCGGGAGAAAAGGACGTCGCGGATGGCTTCTTCGAGGCTCTTGCCGAGGTAGGCCATGCGGGCGTGGACGTCGTAGGCGGCGGCGAGGCGGATGTATTCCTCGCCGATCCCGGTGCCGGAAACGGCGCAGGTCTCGTTGTTCGCGTAGGTGCCCGCGCCGATGACCGGCGAGTCGCCGATCCGGCCCGGAACCTTGTTCCGGCGCCCGCCCGTGGAGGTGGCGGCGGCGAGGTTGCCCTCGGCATCGAGGGCAACGCAGCCGACGGTGCCCCGCGAGTCCTTCGTTGCCGGCGCGGCCAACCCGGCGCGCGCCTTTTCGAGCAGGTTCCGCTCGAGCGGGGTAATAAAGTATTCCGGCTCGGCGAGGGCGAGATCCTTCTCGGCGGCGAAGCGGTCCGCGCCCTCGCCTCCGAGGAGGACGTGGCGGCCGTCGTCCATGATGGCACGCGCGAGGGTGACTGGATTCCGGACCGTGCGCGTCGCGGCGGCCGCACCGCAGGCGAGGGTGCGTCCGTCCATGATGCTGGCGTCGCATTCGGCCACGCCGTCGGCGTTGAGGACGGCTCCCTTGCCCGCGTTGAAGGCCGGGTCGTCTTCCAGGAGCCTCACGACGGCTTCGACGGTCTCGATGCTGCTCGCGCCCCGCGCCAGCATGTCCCGGCCCAGGGTAAGAGCGGCTTCCATGCCGGCGTGGCGTTGATCGCGGAAGGCCTTGTCGGTCGGGAGCGTGCCGGCCCCGCCGTGGACGACGAGGGCATAGCGTTTCTTTCCGGGGGTCGGTGGTGGGGGCGTCTCGGCGGATTTCATGAGGGCGAGGATCTCCCGGGCGAGTGTTTCAAGGGCGGCACCCTCGCGATTGCACAGGAGGGCGACGGAGTCGCCGGATTCCGGTTCAAGGAGGAGGAAAGTCGAGGTGCCGGCCTGTCCGCCGCCATGCCAGACCGTGCGCGTCTTTCCGACGCCCGCGAGTTTCCATCCGAGTCCGTAGCCGGTTTCCTGTCCGGCCTTCGTCTTCTGCGGCGTCCACATCGCGGCGACGGTTTCCGCCCTGAGGAGCGCGCCGGTATTCACGGCGGAGGCGAAACGCACGAGGGCACCCGCCGACGAGAGCAGGCCGCCGCCGGGGATCTTCATGCTGGTGTCGTGGAGCGGGGCGTTGGTGATCTGGCCGGACTTGTAGGCGTACCCCCGGGCGCGGTGCGGCACGGTCGTGAAATGGTCGTCGACGACCAACTCCGGGCTTCCGGTCGGCTCCGCGACGATCTCCCTGAGAAGCGCGCCGTAGTCTCTGCTCCCGGCGACCTCGGCGACGGCACCGGCCAGGTTGAATCCGAAGGTCGAGTAGAGGAATTTCGTTCCGGGCTCGTGGACGAGCGGGTCGCGGGCGAAGAGGGCGAGGGCGGAACGGATGGCGTTGAAGTGGCGCGTGCCGGTGGATTCGCCGGGCTTCCCGTAATGCCGGATGCCGCCGAGGTGCGCGAGAAGCTGACGCGTCGTGACCGGCCATTCTTTTTCCGGGAATTCGGGGAGGTACCGTTGCACGGTCGCGTCGAGGTCGAGTTTGCCTTCCTCCGCGAGCCGGAGGACGATGACCGCCGTGATCGGTTTCGCGATGGAAGCCGTGCGATAGACGGTCTCCGTGGTGGCCGGGACCGCATTCTCCATGTCAGAAGAGCCGAAGCCTTTCTCGAAGGCGAGGGCGTTCGACTGGCCGACAGCCACCGAGATCCCGGGGATCGATTGCTCCCGCATGACCGGGTCGATGCGCGCCGTGAGGGCGGCGATGCGCTCAGCGGAAAGTTCGTCCGCTCGGGCGACGAGGCTGGTCAAGGCGAGCGAAAGCGCGAGGGCCACGCGCAGCGGACGCCCGAGGATAGGAAGTGGGAAGTCGGTAGGCACAGGACCATGATTCTACAGAAATGGGTGCCGCTTCGAAAAGACTTATCGCCAACAGCCGGCGGAAGTGATGGAATGGAGGGATGAACCCCCCCTTGTGCGCCCGGCGAGAAAGCGGGATGTATCTCTTCACGGTCATCGGATTCCTCTCCGGGTGCGGCATCGCGCTTTGCGACGAGGACGTCCGGGCGGAGGCGGCGCGCTGGAGGGCCGAGCATCGGTTCATCGACCTGCACCAGCACGTCGCGTACTCGAAGGAGCATCTCGAGCGGGCGGTGCGGATCATGGACGCCGTCGGTCTTGGCCTGGGTGCCAATCTAAGCGGCGACGCCACCATCGCGAAACTGGGTACGGTCTCGCCCTTCGAGCAGAACAAGCGGAATTCCGAGAAGTTCGCGCCCCGCCGCTTCGTCCAGTATATGAACCTCGATTACTCGCGGTGGAACGAGCCGGATTTCGCGGAGCACGCGGTGCGGCAGATCGAGGCGGGACACCGGCTCGGGGCGAGCGGGCTGAAGGAATACAAACGGCTCGGGCTTTACTTGAGGGACAAGGCGGGCGCACTCATCAAGATCGATGATCCGAAACTCGATCCGGTCTGGAAGCGCTGTGGCGAACTCGGGATGCCGGTTTCGATCCACGTCGCGGACCCGAAGGCGTTCTGGCTTCCCTACGATAAGACGAACGAACGCTGGACCGAACTGAAGGACCACAAGTCGTGGTGGTTCGGGGATCCGGGGAAATTTCCGCCCCACGCGGAGTTGCTGGCGGCGCTGTCCCGGGTGATCGCGAAACATCCCGGGACGACGTTTGTCTGCGTCCATTTTGGCAACAACCCGGAAGATCTCGATTGGGTGGACGGGCAACTGGACGCCCACCCGAACATGATGATCGATCTTGCCGCCCGGGTGCCGGAAATCGGACGCAACGATCCGGCCAAGGTGCGGGCGTTCTTCGAGAAGCACCAGGATCGCATCTTCTTCGCGACCGACTTCATGGTCTATGACAAGCTCATCCTCGGCTCCGGCGGCGAGGGCCCGGAACCCACCGACCAGGACGGGATCGAATTCTATGAGAAACACTGGCAGTGGATGGAAACGAACGACCGGCAGATGACCCACATGACGCCGATCCAAGGGGATTGGAAAATCGACGCCATCGGCCTGTCCTCGCCTGTGCTGCGGAAGATCTACTTCGACAACGCGCACCGGCTCCTTGTTCGAACGCTTCCGCCGCCCACGCTCAAGGCGAAGCGGATCGACGTCGACTTTGATCTCGACGGAACGCTCGGCAATGCGGCGTGGGAAGGTGCGGCCTTCGCGCGGATCGACTACGGCATCCGGGACGGTGTCGCGCGTCCCGAGTTATCGACGGGCACCCGCGTGTTATGGTCGGACAAGTATCTCTATCTCGGCTATTCCGCGCCCTTTGAGACGCTCACGACCTTCGAGCCCGCGCGGGGCGACGGGGAGGAAGAGCGGATCGGCCTCTGGGAACGGGATGTCGTTGAAGCCTTCATCGGCACCGATCGGGAGAACGTGAGGAGTTACACCGAATACGAAGTGGCCCCCACCGGCGAGAAACTTGACCTCACCCTTCCGGAAAAGGATTTCGCCTGGAGGAGTGGATTCACCGCCAAGGTGCAGGTTGACCGGACGGCGAGCGTCTGGAAAACGGAAATCCGGATTCCGCTCGAAGCCCTCGCGAGGGAATTGCCGAAGGCCGATGAAACCGTATGGCGTTTGAATCTCTACCGAAGCTCCGCTGCTGAAAAAGCATTCCTCGGTTGGGCGCCCACCGGCACCGGCACCGCGCATACGCCAGAGAGATTCGGGTATTTGGAGTTTTGAGCTTTGCCATCCTCTTTGGCCATGACGGTGAAACGGGATGACAACCAGGGGAGTTATCCCGTGACCGTGGTGCGCGTCTTTCGCGAGCGAAAGCAGGATAGCCCGAAGGAACACCATGCCTTCATGATTCCCGGGAACCATGAAGCCACAGTCAGGATGATCGAGAAGCCATCGAAGCCGCGGGACACACGAAAACTCCGGATCTCGACAAGTCTCTCCGGGTGCGAGAAACCTTGTGCCGAGGGAAACGACTCCTTAGGATTCCGTTCTTCACCATGAACTATCGCGCACTCTTCCGAATGGCTCTCATCTCCTCGCTCGTATGGGCGGCTGACGCCTCCGAGGCAGTCGAATCCTACGATGTCGTGATTTCCGGCGGCCGAATCGTCGATGGCACGGGGGCGCCTTGGTACGTTGCCGACCTCGGTCTGAAGGACGGAAGGATCGCGCGGATCGGTCGACTCGGAGATGCCGCGGCAAAACGTAGGATCGACGCGAAGGGACTCGTCGTCGCACCGGGCTTCATCGACATGATGGGGCAGTCGGCTTCACCCCTGCTGGACGACCGCAAGGCTGCGCTGAATCTCATTACCCAGGGCATCACCACGATCAACGCCGGCGAGGGATATTCGGCCGCTCCTCTCCGGGGGGAGGCGGCCCGCGCGGAAGGCTGGAGCACGATGGCGGAGTATTTTCAGGTGCTCGAACTCGGCGGACTGACCGTGAACGTCGCGCAGACGGTCGGGCATACACAAGTGCGTGAATTGGTCATGGGGGATGTGGATCGCAAGCCGACTGCCGAGGAACTCGAGGAAATGAAAGCTCTGGTGCGCGAGGCGATGGAGGCGGGTGCCATCGGAGTCTCGACGGCGCTGATCTATCCTCCGGCGGTCTATGCGGATACCGATGAGATCGGTGCGCTGGCTTCCGTGGCCGGCGAGTACGGCGGACGCTATTACACGCACATGCGCAACGAGGGCGACCGCTTGCTGGAAGCGATCGACGAGGCGCTGGAGATCGGGCGCAAGGGGGGGGCGCCCGTGCATATCTTCCACCTCAAGGCGGCCGGTCGCGCGAACTGGGGGAAGATGGACGCGGCGGTGGCGAAGATCCGGGCGGCGCGCGCGGCGGGCCAGGAGGTTGCGGCTGACATGTA
>JAHEDC010000295.1 GCA_024641425.1 Verrucomicrobiales bacterium
GTCGCATCCGTTGCACCGGGACCGCCACCTTCCGAAACTCCGGCCATATCCTCGGACGGGTGCGTTGCCGGAAGATTGTCGTTGCCCGGGGTATATCCCTGACCTTTTCCTCGAACGTCTCCGCCGAGGAGATGCATCTGCTCGGGAGTGTCACCGGGGATTTCTCGTGCCATGGGACCTTACGGATCGGCAAGAAGGGAGAAGTCCACGGCATCGTGGCGACCCTCGCCCTCATCATCGAGCCGGGCGGCTCCCTGGATGGTGATCTGCGCGCGCTCCCGCCCGCGACTTCCGCGGGCGAGAACGCGTTGCCCAGCCGTCCGAAGATCCTTTCGGTAGCGGACGATCCTGAGTCGATCCGGGAAGAAACTCCTGCCCTTGCGGACAACGAAGCGCCTGTTGCCCGATGATCTCCACGAAATCGTTTGCGGAGGGCGATTCCACTCCTACGGTCCAACGCAGGTCCTCCGTATCGACGCCCATGTCCCATTCTTCCCATTCCCCGTCCGCCCCATTCTCCACCCGGAGGAAGTTCCTCGCTTGCACGGGTGGAGCCGCCCTCGGAAGCCTCCTCGACTCCGGCGTGCGCGCGGAGGAGAACGACGACGATCTCCAGACGATCTCTGTCATCCATACCACCGATCTCCACGGCCACATTCTGCCTACCAGCACCTACGAGGGCGTCACCAACGTTGGCGGCCTCGCCCGCTGCTCCACCCTTATCCGGGAGTGGCGGCGCCAGAACCCCCATAACCTCCTCATCGATGTCGGCGACCTTTACCAGGGCACCCACGTTTCACGCCGAAACGAGGGTGCCCTCATGGTCAAGCTCGTCAACAAACTCCACTACGACGCGTGGGTTCTCGGCAATCACGACTTCGATTGGGGGATCGAGCCCGCTCAGGCTGCCGTAAGGGGTTCGAATATGCCCGTGCTCACCGCCAATCTCGAGATCGACGGGAAGGCCCCCGGCCGTCTCAGCGGCGATAGCCACCCGTTTTCAAAGGTCGCACCCTTCATCATTCGCGAAATCGCCGGCTTCCGCATCGGTATCGTTGGTCTCACCACACCCGGTCTTCCCTACTGGCTACGCCCCGAAGTCCTTGCCGGACTTGTTCCCACGGATCCCGCCATCGCCGTCGCCGCCGCCATCGCCGAGATGAAGACCCAGGGTGTCGATGCCATCATTGCCGCCGGCCACATGGGCAGTCACTGGGGAAACGATGACTTCGCCAACCGCGTAGAGGCAATCACGAAATCGAATCCCGACCTCGACGTCTATCTCGGAGGTCACACCCATTCCGATAGTCCTTCCCTCAACATCAACCGCGTCCTCTACACTCAGGCCAATTACTACGGCATCAACCTCGGCCGCGTCGACCTCACGTTCTCCCGCTCCTCGCGCAAACTCATCGACAAGCGCGCCTTCACCGTCTTCATGGACCGCCGATTCGAGCTCGATCCCTTCGTCCTTGCCATCGCGCGCGATGAAATCGACGTCGCCGCCGAAGAACTCGCCCGCCCCATTGGCACGGTGACGCAGGTCCTGCGCGGCAAATACGAGCCCGGGATCCCCAACGGGCAGGAACGCCTGATCGCGGCCGGCATTCGCCACGCCCTCGCCCAGAAGCAGATCCCGATTGATGCGGTGCTCCATGGCGCCTTCGTCGAGACCGATATGCAACCCGGAGGGAAGACCGTCGCCGATCTCTGGGAAATCATCCCCTACGAGAACATGATTGTCACCACTTCGCTCACTCCCGAGCAACTCGTGGTCGTGCTCGAGGAGGGATTCAACGGGAGGAAATTCACCAACCGCAACCTGATCGGACTCGATGTCTCTCTCGGAACCGAAGGCGGGGAAACCAAAGTTCAAGCGATCAAGCGACCGACTACCGGCGCTTCCGTTGCGCCGGGCGAGCGCCTCACGATCGCGCTCAATTCCTACGACGCGCAATCAGGTGGCCGGCGCTTCCTGAAACTCAAGCAAATCCTTGAGGAACCGGAATCGCGAACCGCCTTTCATCCCATCGAAACCCGCGACGCCCTCATCGAATTCTTCCTCTCGCAGAAGCAAATCACTCCCGAATCCCTCGCCTGAATCGGCTGAAGGGCCCTGGAAGAGCTAACGGGAAACCCTTCGGGGCCGCGCTTCTCTGCGTAGACTATTTCTTCAGGGAGTCGCGAATCTCGCGAAGTAGCACGATATCCTCCGGCGTCTTCTCCGGTTCGGCGGCCGCTGCCGGCTCGTCCTTCTTCATCCTGTTGATCACTTTCAGCGCCATGAAGATGGCGAAGGCCACGATCAGGAAATCGATGACCGTTTGGGTGAAGGCTCCCAGCTTCAATTCCGCCGCGCCAACCTGGATCTTCCAAAGATCCGCAACCTCGACCTTCCCCATCGCCCCGATGAGGGGCATCATGATATTGTCGACAAGCGAGGCCACGATTTTCCCGAACGCCGCGCCGATCACGACGCCGACCGCCATATCGAGCACGTTGCCCTTCATCGCAAATGCTTTGAATTCAGAGACGAATTTTCCGATCATAATTATTTGGATTGTCAGGGGATGATCCGGATGGGAGGCGCCGTTCAGACACCGACAAGTGGCTTCCGGCAAGGCCACCCACGTCCCTTAATTAGTGTTTCCGTCAAATCCATGCAAGCGAATTGACAGCCCTTCACTGGCAAGGGGCGGCTTATCGCTGAAAAGCATTTCCCTCACGGCTGGCTTGCGCCATAAATGCCCCTCGCATGGATCATTGGACTCAAGACGAACTTTTCACGAATGAACCGGCGGCGATGGGCGGGATCACGAGGCGCTTCCTGGACTGGAATCGTCCGCTCCTCGCCTGCGCCGTCGAGCTTCTCTCCGAGGGATGGACGGAAGGCCCGCTCGACCTTTCGCACCTCCTCGTCATCGTCCCGACCCGGAACGCCGGACGTCGCCTGCGCGAAGCCCTCGCCGCCCACGCCGCCAGCCGGGACACCGGCGTTATTCCTCCCGCCATCGCGCCGCCCGAGGTGCTTGTCGCCCCGCTTGCCGGAGCCCGTGTGGCAGGCCAGACGGCCTCACTCATGGCCTGGATCGACACCCTGCGCGCGCTCGATCCCGCCGACTTCCGCGGCCTCTTCCCCGTCGATCCTGTCGAGCGGAACTTCTCCTGGGCCCTCCGGATCGCGGCGGATCTCGCCCAACTCCGCGGGACGCTCGGCGAGAACGGCCTGACTCTCGCCAGCGTCCACGCCTCCGGGCTCCTCGCCACCGAGCGCGAACGCTGGCGCGACCTCGCGGAACTAGAGCGCCGCACCCTCCATCGCCTCGACGCCGCCGGACTGGAGGACCTCCAACTCGCCCGGCTCCGCGCCGTCGATGCACCTGTCTTCCCCGAAGGGGTGCGAAAGATCGTCGTCATCGCCGTGCCCGATCCCATCGGTCTCGCGACGCGCGCCCTGGCCGCCGCCGCGCGCGCGCTTCCCGTCGAGATCGTCCTTCACGCGCCCGCAGCCCGACACGCCGGGTTCGACGCCTTCGGTCGTCCGCTGCCCCTCCCGTGGACGACCTGCATGATCGACATCCCCGAGGCGAAATCCCGCATCCACCTCCGTGCGAATCCCGCCGCCCAGGCCGGGGAAGTCGCCCGAATCCTCGCCGGCTCCGGAGCGCCCCCCGGCTCGACCACCATCGGAGTGCCCGACGAGGAAATCATCCCGTATCTCGACCGCGAGTTGGCCGCCCTCGGCCTCGCCTCGTTTGATCCTTCCGGCCAGTTGCTTCGCCGACACGGCAGCCACTTCCTTCTCGAAACCCTGTCCTCGCTCCTCCGCGGGCGCCCCTTCTCCGCCTTCGCCGAAATCCTACGCTGTCCCGATTTCCTCACTGCCCTTGCCCGCTCTTACTCCGGCGGGAATTTCAGCCGCTCCGCCCTCCTCAAACAAATCGACACGCTCCGCTCGGAAAACCTCCCTGACAGCCTCGACGACGCCGCGCGCACGCTTTCGCGGAAGGACGGCGACCACGCCCCCGCAGAAGCGCTCCACGCCCTTCGCGTGGTCACGGCGTGGCTTGACCGCCTCGAGGACGAGCCTTTCGCTTCCGTCCTTCCCGCCTTCCTCACGAGTGTCCACGCCCACCGTGAATTTCACCCCGACGATCCGAACGACGCGGCGTTCCTCGCACTCGCCGAAACCGTGAATCGCTTCCTTTCCGAGCTGGAAGGCCCCGTATTCCGCGATGTCGCGCGTCCCCTCGGCGCCGATGAATGCATGGAGCTCCTCCTCCACGAACTGCGCTCCGTAAGGGTTCCTCACGAGCGCGAACCGGAGGCCATCGACCTCCATGGCTGGCTCGAACTCCCCTGGGAAGACGCTCCCCACCTCCTCCTCACTGGCTTCAACGACGGCCTTGTCCCCGACACCCTCGTCGGCGACCCCTATCTCCCGGATTCAGCCAGAAACCTCCTCGGTCTCCGTGGCAATGCGACCCGTCTCGCCCGCGACAGCTACCTCCTTACCGCCCTCATCGAATCGCGTCGCGCCCACGGCCAGGTCGACATTTTCGTCGCCAAGGAAAGCAACGCCGGGGATCCTCGGCGTCCTTCGCGTCTTCTTTTTCGCTGCGACGACACGTCCCTTGCTCCACGCGCACTCCAACTCTTCGAAGCGCCTCCGGCGCCCGTTGCCCCCCCCGCCGCCGCTTGGTCGCGGGCTTGGAAGCTCGTCCCTGAATCGCTCCCGGAGGCCACCAAGCTGAACCAAAGCATCCGCGTCACCGCCTTCCGCGACTATCTCTCCTGTCCCTTCCGATTTTATCTGAAACAAGGACTGCGCATGGAATCCGTCGATCCCGCGAAGATCGAAATGGACGCGCGCGATTTCGGCAACCTCATCCATCATGTGATGGAGTGCTTCGGAAACGACCACGCCATCCGGGATTCCCGGAACCCGGCGGAGATCCGCGAGTTCTTCCACCGCATCGCGGACAGCTACGCGACGGGGCGCTTCGGGAGCCCGCTCACCGTCCCCCTGATGATCCAGCTCGAATCGGCCAAGCAGCGGCTCTCCCGGGCCGCCGCGATCCAGGCCGCCGAGCGTGCCGATGGCTGGATTTTCCATGCCGATCCCGAATGGGCGATTCACGAACACCTCGATTGGAAATTCCAGGGACTCGATCTCCACGGCACCATCGATCGCATCGAACGCAACGAGAAGACCGGCGATCTGCGTGTCATCGACTACAAGACGTCGAACAAGCCCTCGAAACCGGAGGAAGCGCATCTGGCGAAGTCCGGGCGTCATTTCGATCCGGGGGCCTACCCTGACTGGCAGATCACGGAAGGCCCGGACGGAAAGCCCCGTCGCTGGAGTAACCTTCAGCTCCCCCTCTACGTCGCCGCCCTCCGCCGCCTCCACGGCGAGGACACCCGGGTCTCCTGCGGATATTTCAATCTTCCCCGCGCCGTCAGCGAGACGCGCATCGAGGTTTGGGAAAGTCTGACCGAGAGGCAATTCGCCTCCGCCCTCCGATGCGCCGACGGCATCGCCGCCCGCATCCGCGACCGCATCTTCTGGCCCCCCTCGGAGAAGCCCGAATTCGATGATTTCAAGGATATCTTCTTCGGCAACGCCACCGACGCCATCGACGAGGAAGCCTTCGCCGAAGCCCTTTGTAAACCGGACATTCACGACCATTGAGAACTATGCCGACGAACCCTCCGCACGTCGTGGGGGCATCCTGCCCCCCAGCCCAGAACCTCCCCTCCCCTTTTCGTACCTCCTGTGCCTCTTCGTGGCTAACTCCCCCCCTCAATGAGCCCTCCTCCGCGCATCGATAACGAGATGATCTTCGCCTCGGCGGGATCGGGCAAGACCTACGCCCTGACAAACCGCTACATCCGCCTTATGGCGCTCGGCGTCCCGCCGGAGCGGATCATCGCCCTCACCTTCACCCGCAAGGCCGCAGGCGAGTTCTTCGACGCCATCCTCGAGAAACTCGCGGAAGCCGCGACCTCCCCTGAACAGGCCACACGGCTCGCCGCCGACATCGGATTGCCGCACCTCGGCGCGACCGATTTCCTCCGTCACCTCCGCGCGCTTGTCTCGGACATGCACCGGCTCAGCCTCGGCACGCTCGACAGCTTCTTCTCCTCGATCCTCCGCAATTTTCCCCTCGAATTCGGCCTCTCCGGCGGCTTCGAGATCCTCGATGGCCACGCCGCCGACCAAGCCCGCGCCGCCGTCTACGAGCGCGTTTTCCGCCGCGACCCCCGTCGTCGGCAGGAGCAGGAAGATTTCCTCGAAGCCTTCCGGCTCGCCACCTTCGGCAGCGAGGAGAATTCACTTATGCGCGATTTGCAGAAATTCGTCGACGACTTTCACCGGCATTTCCTCGAAGCCCCACACGCCGGGCAGTGGGGCAATCCCAAAGCAATCTGGCCTCAGGGCTCTCCGTGGAATCCCCCACCGACGGAAGCGACCGAAAGCCTCTTCGACACCCTTTTTTCCCGTTTTCAGAATGGGGGTCTGAAGGACAAACAATGGACTCGCTGGCGGGATTTCCGGGATGCCGTCGCGAAACACGCGCCCGGACTCCCGATGGAACGGCCGCTGGAATACCTGCTCGAAAAGCTGCTCGCCCATCTTCCTGAAATGGAAGCGGGTTCGGCGGAGCTGCTCTACGACCGTGGGAAACAATCCCTCGATGCGGGGGATTGCGGACTCGTCCTCAAAATCGTCCGGCGGATCATCGCCGACGACCTCGAAATCCGCCTCCGCCGCACCCGCGGGATCTGGAGCGTGCTCGACCGCTACGAGGACGCCTACCGCGAGATCATCCGCCGGCGTGGACGCCTCACCTTCGGCGACATCCTCGTCGTTCTCGCCGGAGGCGATGACGCCACCCGCACCGGTCTCATCCTCACCCAGGGCGATGCCGACGACCGCCGCGCGAACCGCCTCCATATCGACTATCGGCTCGACGCCCGCTACGACCACTGGCTTCTCGACGAGTTCCAGGACACCAGCCGCCCCCAATGGCGCGTCATCGCGAATCTCATCGATGAGGCCGTGCAGGACATCTCGGGTGCGCGCAGCCTCTTCCAGGTCGGAGACCTGAAGCAGGCCATCTACGCGTGGCGCGGCGGCGATGTCCGGCTCTTCGAGGAGATCCGCGACACCTACCGCGACCGCGTGACCGAGCGGCCGCTCAACGACTCCTGGCGTTCCGCCCCACCGCTCATCGAGATGGTGAACGCTGTTTTCGGCAAGGTCAGGACAATGCCCGATTTTTTCCCGCGCGAGGTCTGCCGCCGCTGGGAATGGGGGGAGCACGTTTCCAAACACCCCGATTGGGCCGGTCACGCCGCCCTCCTGCGTCCAAGCGAGGATGGGAGCGAGGACGCGGAGTCCAAAGACGAGCGCCGCTTTGCCATCGTCGCCGCGATCCTCCACGAACTTCGTCCCGCCGAACGCGACCTCTCCTGTGCCATTCTCGTCCAGACGAAAAAGACCGGGGAAGCGGTCGTCGACTATCTGCGGGCCCATCTCGAAGGCGTGTCCGTGCAAAGCGAAGCCGATGCCGCGGTAGCCTCGGACAACCCGCTCGCTTCCGCCGTGCTCGCCCTCTTCCAGTTCGCCGCCCACCCCGGCGATTCCTTCGCCCGCGCCCACCTGCGTATGACACCGCTCGGCACCGTGCCCGACGCCATGAATACCCACCGCGTCCGGACCCACGTTCACGAGCGGGGATTCGAGTTCGCCATCCGCGACCTTCTCGCCCGGTTCGCCGGATCCGGCCATACGCTGGATGCCTTCAATGCCGCGCGCGCCGAATCGCTCTGCGCCGCCGCCCAAACCTTCGATCTCGGCGGCGACAAGAGCTTCGACGCCTTTATCGCCTTCGCCAAGGCGCACCTCACGGCAGAGCCTGCCGCCAAAGGCGTCGTGCAGGTCATGACGATCCATAAATCAAAGGGCTTGGGCTTCGATGTCGTTTTCCTCCCCGAACTTGGCGGCAACGCGATGACATCCGTGCGCGACCGCTCGCTCGCTGTTCACCGCGACGCCACCCACGAGGTTGACTGGCTCCTCGCCCTGCCCCCGTCCCTCGTCGCCAACGCCGATCCGGTCCTTGCCGGACACCTCAAGCATCAGGAGTCCGAGGCCTGCTACGAGCAACTCTGCAAATTCTACGTCGCCCTGACGCGGGCGAAACGCGGAATGTATCTCATTCTCGACCGCCCACCGAAGTCCTCGAACTCGAAGAAC
>JAHEDC010000296.1 GCA_024641425.1 Verrucomicrobiales bacterium
AGGGCATTCAGAAAACCGCCGGCGACCGCATGCGCACGGTGATGGCGACGATGACCAAAAACCGCCTCGGGGGAGTATTCACCGGCCTTTTCACGACCTCGCTGCTGCAATCTTCGTCCGCCACTACCGTTATTGTCGTTAGTTTCGTCAATGCCGGCCTCCTCACGCTGATCGAATCCATCGGCGTCATCATGGGGGCCAACCTCGGGACAACAGTGACCGCGTGGATCATCGCGCTCGTCGGAAAATTCAGCGTTTCCGATATCGCCGTCCCGATTATCGGCATCGGCATGCCATTCCTTTTCATGGGTAAGGACAAGTTCAAGAGCCTCGGCGAAGTGCTTGTCGGCTTCGGTCTCCTCTTTTTCGGCCTCGGTGAGCTAAAGGAAAACGTGCCGGACGTGAAATCGATGCTCTCCAGTACCGACCTCGCCGAGGCGGCCCGGGCGGAAAGCGTCCTCGACTTCGTGAAATCCCTCAGCGGCCATTGGTATTCGATGTTGATTTTCCTCGCCATCGGCATCGCACTCACCGTCGTCGTCCAGTCTTCCTCTGCCGCCATGGCCATCACGGTGACCCTCGCTATCCAAGGCTGGATCGGCTTCGAGGATTCCTGCGGCATCGTTCTCGGCGAGAACATCGGCACCACTGTCACCGCGTGGCTGGCATCGCTCGGAGCGAACGCCAGTGCGAAACGGGCGGCCCGGGCCCATTTCCTCTTCAACGTCATCGGCACCCTCTGGATGCTCGTCGCCTTCCATCTCTTCTTCGGCGATCTGGTCACTTGGCTCGCCAGCACCCTCCCCGCCAGCGTCAGCGAGGTCGGTCAGATCAAAGGCGGCGCCATCGGCTTCCAACTCGCCATTTTCCACACCCTCTTCAACTTCTGCAACATCTGCCTTCTCGTCGGCTTCGTCCCCCAGATCGCCAAAATCGTCGAGTGGTGGGTCAAGGACAAGGCGGGAGGCCAACACCGCCTTACCTTCATCTCCCAGAACCTGGTCGACGTGGGGGAGTTGAACCTCCCCGAGGCCCGGAAGTCGGTTTCTGAACTCGGGCTCCTTACCCGGCGCATGTTCGACGGCTTCAACGAAGTATTCAACAACCCCGGAGAGGACATGTCCAGCCAGGTCATCGCCCTCAAGCAAATGGAAGACCAAAGCGACACCATGATGAGTGACATCACGGAATACCTCGTCCGTTGCTCCGCGTCGGAGCTTTCCCAATCGAACGCCGCCTCCGTCACGGCCATGCTCCGCATCACCGCCGAGTTGGAGGAGATCGCGGATTGCATCTACCGCCTCGTGAAGCTTACAGAGAAAAAATACCGAAAGAACCGGCAGTTCTCCGAGGAGACGCTGGCCAGCATCAGCGAGTTCGCGGCTCAAGTCAGCCGTTTCATCGCCCTCTACAACGACCGCATCTTCAAACCGATCAGCGCCCAGGATATCAAGGATGCCCGCGAACTCGAAGACGCCATCGATAGCCTCCGCCGCACCCTCAACCGCAAGTCGGTCGCCCGCATGCAGAAACAGGGAGACATCAAGGCCGAGATGCTCAGCATCGATATCAACAACCATTTCGAGAAGATCGGGAACCACGCCCTCAATATCATCGAAACCGCCCAGCACGCCCGCGCGGCAGACTCGCACCGGCCGTAGCGGGAATACTTCAGGGCGGAGCCCTTCCAAGCGTAGAGCGATCGTCCCCCTTCCCTTGGCGGGCGGCCCGCGCGGCGTGACCACAGGAATCGATGCCGCGCCTTCACGCGCTGCGCCTTCCCTCGTCTCAGATGTCACTGACGTGCCAAGCAATCATCCTCGGTTTCGCCCTGGATGAGGGACGGCCATTTCTCGAAGCGAACACCCTACCGGATCCAAAAAACCGCCACCCCAGAAGGAGGGTGGCGGAGCGGACGGGGCTCGAACCCGCGACCTCCGGCGTGACAGGCCGGCGCTCTAACCAACTGAGCTACCGCTCCAGCGAGCGCACGAATTGCCCTCGAAAAGCGAGCCCGAGATTAGATCGCAATCCCCAGCCACGCAACAACTTTTTCGCATTCAATTGTTCCCGGCGAATCGATTTTGTGCCAGCCTCAATTCCCGCGATCCGTCCTGAGTAACGACAGGCCCGAAGGCCTAGCGTTTCGGGCCGAAACGGCGGGGAGTGCTCCGCTCATCCTTCGGTAATCCTTCGTCGAAGGCCCCCGGATCTATGGGCAAGGTCTCACCCTCTTTCCGGTAGTATTCAAGAATCTCCTCCTTGCTCGGAATGCGGATGTCGTCGTTGTCGCCGAAAAGCAGTCTCCTTGGCTTCGCCGCCAACGATCCTGCGAAGTACTCGGCGTAAACCAGAAAGACCCGAGCCTCCTCCGCCACCCCCCGCAGATCTCCCGCCAGCGCCGGAAGTTCATCGCGCAACCCTTTCGCATTCCCTGCGGCGTCGCCATTCACCAACCGGTCGATACCCTCGGCAATCCGTGAAAGCCTCGCATTGACGCCCCCCTTCGGCCCGAAGGTCTCCTTCCAGCCCGATGTCGTGGACTCCAGATTCTCCAGCACCGCCGCAAGCTTCGCCTTGAGGGATGCCGCCTCCTCGCCATCCGCCCCTGCGATCAATTCGTGCAGGTCGTCCGCCACGCGATTCAGTTTTTCCGCGAAGGCACGGACTCCCTTTTCGCCCTCTAACGCGTCTTTCAATTCCGCACTGGCGTCGCGGAGATTCTGGAATGTTTCGGCCGCATTCTGCCCCATCTCATGTCCGCCAAGCCCCTCGATAACCGCGTTGAGATTTGTCACGAGAGTCTGGATTCCGGAGATGAGATCGGAAGCTCCCGGCACCAGCGCATCGAGACTACTCCCGTTCCCGCCGAACAGCCTGGCTCCGTCCTCCAGCTTGCCGATCTCGGTGGGACCGACGAGATCCAGCGCCAGCAACGAGCTCCCCAAAAGCGAGGCTGATTTCACCTTGGCCTCGACGTTTGCCGGAAGCCCGACGTCCTGGAGCACATGGACTTCAATTCGAATCGCGTGATCCGCTTTGCCCGGCAGCCGATCCGTCGGGCTCAGAACCTCGATTCCGACTACCTTGCCGATCACGTGCCCGGAATACGTCACATCCGATCCTTCGATAAGCCCGCCCGAGTCCCTCATGTCCACCGAGAAACGGAGACGGGGTGACGCGAAAGGGTTGCCACCGATCGCGAAGAAAAGCGCGCCCAGAAGGATTGTCGAGCAGGCCATGACCGCCAGGGTCACAAAAATGTCGCTCTTGTTCTTTTTCATGAAGGGGCGGGCGCGATTATCCGGGAGGGAGGCTCGGTCTCGCTCTCCTAGCGGAAAAGCGCCTCACTGTATTCGTCTCCCGACAACTTGTAGGGAATCGGACCGTCCGGCAAGCCTTGGATGAATTGCTGGAGCATCGGATCGGGGTTGGAGCGAATCTCCTCGGGCGTGCCTTCGGCAACGATTTTTCCCTGCGACGCCCCCGTCCCCAGCATGATCATGCGCGTCGCGATGCGGAACGCGCTTTCCATGTCATGCGTCACCACCACCACCGTCGCCCCGATCTTGGTCGACAGGTCCTTCGTAAGTTGGTCGATCACCGCGGTCATCACCGGGTCAAGGCCGGAAGTCGGCTCGTCGCTAAAGATCAATTCGGGATCCATCGCCAACGCCCGGGCAAGAGCCACGCGCTTTCTCATTCCTCCGCTTATTTCCGCGGGATATTTCTCGCCATGCCCGGTCAATCCTACTTGCTCCAGTTTCATTTTGACGGTGATGTCGATCAAGGAGGCCGCCAAACGCGTGTGCGCCTCCAGGGGCAGGGCGACGTTTTCGGCGACCGTCAGCGATTCCAAAAGCGCCCCTGACTGAAAGAGCATCCCGAAGCGCTTCCGCAGGGCGATGGTTCCCAGCGCATCCAACGAAGCGAGATCTTCTCCGAAGAGGCGCACGGTCCCCGATGTCGGGCGTTCGGTGCCGATGAGATGCCTCAGGAGCGTACTCTTCCCGCAGCCGCTTCCCCCCATGATAACGAAGGTCTCTCCCGGCATAACGCGAAAGGTGATTCCGTCCAGCACCCGACGTCCATCGAACTCCCTTACGAGTTCGTCGACTTCAATGACCGGCCCGTTCCGGTCTTGGCCCATTCCTGTCGCTTTCGGTCTCATTCCGTCATGAAGAAAAGCGCGGTGAGGATCGCGTTCGCAATAAAGATGGCGAGCAGACTTACCACGACAGACGCCGTGGTTGACTTCCCCACTCCCGCCGCCCCTCCTTCGACGTTCATTCCATAGAAACACGCGATCGATCCGATCAGCGAACCGAAGACCACGCTCTTGACAAGCCCCACCATCAGATCCTTCAACTCCACCGCATCGAGAGCCCGCTGGATAAAAAAGGAAGTGCCCTGATGAAGCGAGATCGACCCCACGGCCCAACCGCCGAAGAGACCGGAATAGATGCCAAAAACGGTCAGCACCGGCGCCATGATCACAAGCGCTAGAAACCGCGGCACAACAAGATAAGCGATCGGACTGATGGCCATCACGTCCAGGGCCTCGATCTCCTCGGAGACCCGCATGGTTCCCAATTCGGCCGTGATTCCCGCCCCACTTCGCCCGATGATGATGATCGCGACGACGAGCGGAGCCAGTTCCTTGAGCAGTGCCGCCGCGACCAGATCCGGCACGTAGACGTCAGCCCCCATCTTCTCCAGCAACACCGCACCCTGCATCGCCAGCACAAGCCCAATGGTAGAGGCGGTCAACGCCGCCATCGGCACACCGCGAACTCCCACCCGCACCATCTGCTGGAAGACGTGGCCCGCCCTAAAAGCCCGTCCCCGGAACGGAGCTACCAGCATCCAGTAGAGAATGCCGCGGCAAAGCTCCAGATAAGCCGTCAAGGTTCCGCAGGGTCGAGTCCAAGGGCTTCCTCCACCGACGCATAGCTCTTCACGAACTCGCCCAGCCTCACGATCTCAAACGATGCCAGCACCCGCCCGTGAAGTCCCGCCAAGGCCAGGCGCGTCCCTGTCTTGAGCGTGTGCTGGTAATATTCCACCACCAGAGCCCAGACCGGCGTATTCACGAAATCCGTCCCCGAGAAATCCACGACCAGATAAGATACGGTCTCCTCCATCGCCGCGTGCAACCGCTCCTGGATCGCCGGCACGGCAGCCAAGTCCGCGTCCCCCTGCAGACCCAATACCCGCGCATCTCCCTCTCGTTTTTCAGTGACAATCATGATATTCGAATGGATCCCTTTCTACTCGAGTCGCCCCATTTCCGGCAAGAGAAATGCGCATCCCCACAAAAGGGTTCCCTCAAGTCCTCCCCCGAAAGGCAAGTTATTCACATCGATCTCGCAGATTTCAGGGGAGAATCAAATAGTTACTCCTAGCAATTCACACGAATAAACATTTAAATACCAATACGTTGCGGATTTTATTCACATTCCATTCCGCCTTATTCCTCACATATTCCCAAAATCAAAAAAATATTCTCAAAAATTTGCCTTTGAGGGAGGATTGTGTATAAATAAAAAGAGTCTTTTGATTTCCGCGCTGAGGAAATAATTGTTGAGCTAAGGTTGGTTGTTGGTTTCAAATAAACCTGAGCCTCACAAGGGAGAACCCGAAAGGGTTCTCCCGCTTTTTTGCTCACCCGTGGAAGACGTGGTGGGATTCCCAATGAAGGAATGGCTCGGGATAAGCGAACAGGGAAAGAAAAGCGAATTCCCCCGCGAATCCGTTGGATGACAAGGGGCCAGAGAATCGTGCGAACCCATAACGAGAGAGACTGGGGCACCTTATCCTGATTTTCCAGAATTACTATATCCCTAGAGGTTTTCCATCCCATCTCGCAATCATGGGCCACCGACCGTTTCTGAAAGATCTTTCGGCCTCCCCTGTCGCCGCTTTTCCTGCCATAAAGCGCGCTCTCTCTACAAATCCACCGAATCGTCCCGATCCCGGGCCCTTAGGAGGCGCTTCTTGATCGATTCAACCTCCGTCGTGATGGCGTGAGCCGCTTTCAGGATCGTCGCCTGGAGTTCGGCATCACCAAGCGCCCGCGCCGCTGGATGCAGCCGCATGAGTTGGAGGGACATTGCCCTGCAGGCGTCTTGAATCTGTTCGATGGCTTCTTCGCGTTCCATGACCTACACTCATGGCCGAAACCCATGAGAAAGCACGCGATATTAGCGCCGTTTGCGGAAAGGCGAACGTCGTATTGACAAAATGCCGAAACGTGGAACAGGTGTCCTCCGTTTTTCCAGGAATCCGCAAGGATCGGTCGTCCGCCCCCGTCGGCCCGAGGCACGTTCCACGCCCCCACGAGAAGTGGGAAATCGCCGACCACCCGTATCAATTCCCGATCCCATCCGCCGCCCAACTGTATGAGTACCAACATCCGTAATCTCGCCATCATCGCCCACGTTGACCATGGGAAGACCACCCTCGTCGACCAACTTCTCCAAGCCGGCGGCACCTACCGTGAAAACCAGGACAAGCAGGAGAGGGCCATGGATTCCATGGATCTCGAGCGCGAGAAGGGCATCACGATCAAGGCGAAAAACACCGCCATCCTCTGGGAAGGCTATACCATCAACATCGTGGACACTCCGGGACACGCCGACTTCGGGGCCGAGGTAGAGCGCGTGATGAAGATGGTCGACGGCGTGCTCCTCGTCGTCGATGCCTCCGGCGGCCCGCAGGCGCAGACCCGCTTCGTGCTCCGCAAGGCGATGCAGGAGGGTCTGAAGCCGATCGTTGTCATCAATAAGATCGATCGCCCGCTGGCCGACCCGCTGAAGGTGCATGACCAGGTGCTGGAGCTTTTCCTCGACCTCGACGCGGACGACGAGCAGTTCAACGCGCCCTTCTGCTACGGTTCCGCCCGCGACGGCTATTTCATGCTCCATCCCGACGATGAGCGGAAGGACTGCATCCCGCTAATCAAGCAGATCATCGAGCACATTCCCGAGCCCAAAGCCGATCCGGGCGCGCCGTTCTCGATGCTGGTCTCGAATATCGAGTGGGATGACTACGTGGGCCGCGTCGCCGTCGGCAAGGTTCTCGGCGGCAGCGTGAAGAAGGGTGATACCGTCTGGCTCCTCCGCAAGGACGGCACCAAGCAGCAGTCGAAGGTGATGAAGACGTTCACCTATTCCGGTCTCGCAACCTCGGACTCCGAGGGCTGTGAAGCGGGCGGCATCGTCGGCATCGCCGCCGGCATCGAAAACATCGATATCGGCGAGACCCTCGCCGGAAACGCCGAGGTCGCCCCGCTCCCCTTCGTCGCCATCGACCCACCGACGGTCTCGATGCAATTCTCGATCAACGACGGCCCGCTCGCCGGTCGCGAAGGCAAGCACGTCACCTCCCGCGCCATCCGCGACCGCCTCATGCGCGAGTTGAAGACGAACATTTCGATCACCGTGGAGGATACCGATGCCTCCGGCGTCTTCAATGTCTCCGCGCGGGGCGCCATGCAGATTGCCGTTCTCGTGGAGCAGATGCGCCGCGAGGGCTTCGAGGTCCTCGTTTCCCGTCCGGTCGTCATCTACCGCCGCGACGAGGCGGGCAAGCTTCTTGAGCCTTTCGAAACGCTCTATGTCGAGGCGCCCGGCGATTACACCCAGGGCATTCTGAAGATCCTCATGAACCGCAAGGGCATCATGGAGCACATGGACACCGAGCCCTCCGGTCGCACGTTCATCCAGGCCGTCATCCCTACGCGCGGTCTGCTCGGGTTCGAGACCGAACTGGTCAACCTGACCTCAGGACACGGTATCATGAGCCACCTCTTCAAGGAATACGGCCCGCACGCCGGTGAGATCCAGAACCGCACTTCCGGAACGCTCGTCTCGATGGATTCCGGTACCGCCACGCCCTACTCGCTGCAATTGCTTGAGGAGCGCGGTATTCTCTTCGTCGCTCCGGGCGACGCCGTTTACGCCGGAATGCTGGTCGGCGAAAACCCGCGTGTCGGCGACCTGCCGGTAAATCCGGTGAAGGAGAAGCACCTCGACAACATGCGCTCGTCCGGCAAGGACAAAACGTCCAAGCTCACTCCCGCCCTCCGCTTTTCACTGGAGCGGGCGATCGAATACATCGATTCCGACGAACTCGTCGAGGCCACGCCGAAGAGCATCCGCCTCCGCAAGCGCATCCTCTGCGCGAACGAGCGCAAGCGCACCCAGAAGCGTGTCGAAGCCGCCGCCATGGCGTA
>JAHEDC010000297.1 GCA_024641425.1 Verrucomicrobiales bacterium
ACTCCCGATGAGAATTCGGAGAGCAGGAGGCAAGAGTTGACAGTGACCTGAGGGTAAGGTCAGAGTCGGCCATGCGAATTCTCCCGGTTCTCCTCCTTCTTCACTGCCTTGTCTTGGATGCCCGCTCCGCCGAGAAGCGGCCGAACATTTTTTTCGCCTTCGCCGACGACTGGGGCCGTTACGCAAGCGCGTACGCGGAAATCGACGCCCGCTCCGGGGTGAATGACGTCATCCGCACGCCCGTCTTTGACCAGATTGCGAAAGAAGGAGTGCTGTTCAGGAACGCGTTTGTCACCGCTCCTTCTTGCACGCCCTGTCGAAGTTCCCTCCTCTCGGGACAGTATTTCTGGCGCACTGGACTGGGCGCGATTCTGCAGGGTGCGGAATGGGATGCCTCGATTCCGAGCTATCCCCTGCTGTTGCGGGATGCTGGTTTTCACATCGGGCAGACCTACAAGGTATGGAGTCCCGGCACACCCAACGACGCCCCTTATGGTGGACGGCAGTACGAGTACGAAGCAGCCGGCGGGCGATTCAACGGTTTCTCCCAATCCGTGACCGCCGCCGTGAAGAAGGGGAAATCCCTCGAAATGGCGAAACAGCAACTCTACGACGAGGTTCTCGCGAACTTCGATAGTTTCATGGCGGCGCGGGCTACCGGAATGCCGTTCTGTTATTGGTTCGGGCCCACGAACGTCCATCGCAAGTGGGTGAGGGGTTCGGGCAAGGCGCTTTGGGGGCTCGATCCCGACGCCTTGAAAGGAAAACTGCCGACATTCCTGCCGGACGTGCCTGAAGTTCGCGAGGATTTCTGCGATTACCTTGGCGAGGCCATGGCCTTCGATACGATGACCGGGCTCCTGTTGGAAAAACTAAAGGATACGGGGGAAATGGATAACACCCTTGTCGTCATGAGTGGCGACCACGGAATTCCCGGCTTCACCCGGGGAAAGACGAATCTTTATGATTTCGGAACCTCCGTCGCCCTTGCCGTTCGGTGGCCAGGCGGCGGGGTGAAAAGCGGGCGAGTGCTCGATGATTTCGTGAATCTCATGGATCTCGCGCCGACCTTCTGCGAGGTCGGCGGAGTGAATCCGCCGGCGGTGATGACGGGGCGAAGCCTCCTGCCGCTGCTCCGCTCGGAAATGTCGGGCCTCATCGATCCCTCCCGAACCTGGGTCATCACGGGGAGGGAGCGCCACGTCGCGGCCGCGAGGGACGGGAGCCTGCCCTATCCGCAACGCGCCCTGCGCACGGAGGATTTCCTCTACATCCGGAATTTCGCCCCAGATCGTTGGCCGGAAGGGAATCCCAGGAATATCACGGACGGCTCCGGGCCACCTCACGCGAAGCTGGTCGAGGACACCATGGTCACGTTCTCCGACATGGACTCAGGCCCGACGAAGGCCTGGCTTGTCGAACACCGCAAAGATGCGCCAAGGTTCTACGATTACGCGTTCGGGAAGCGCCCCGGGGAGGAACTCTACAACCTCAACGCGGATCCCGATTGCCTGGTTAATCTCGCCGCCGAGACCGCGCACGAGGCGAAGCGCAAGGAGATGGCCGACCACCTCATGGAAGAACTGCGTCGCACCGGCGATCCGCGGGTGACCGGGGATGGCTTGAACTTCGAGCGCCCGCCCTTCGCGCCCGGGAAGTGATCGTCAAGGGGGCTTGCCGCCGCCTAATGGCGCTGCCACTCGGGCTTGTTCTCGTAGACATGGCGGAAGTAATCGCCATGCTCGAGCTTTCTGGCGGCGGCGGTGTCGAGGATGATCTTCACGTCCTGATGGAGCTGGAGCGCCGATGCGGGAACCATGGCCGTGATCGGCCCTTCGACCGCACGGGCGATGATCTCGGCCTTGGCCTTTCCAAAGGCGAAGAGGAGCAACTGGCGGCATTCCATGATCGTGCCCACTCCCATCGTGATGCAGTGGGTCGGCACTTCGTCCATGCTATCGAAAAAGCGCGCGTTGTCCTCGCGCGTGTCCTCGTGCAGCGTCTTGATCCGGGTGCGCGAGCCAAGCGAGGAAACGGGTTCGTTGAAGGCGATGTGCCCGTCGGTGCCGATGCCGAGCACCTGGATGTCGATGCCGCCGACCGAGCGGATAGAGAGTTCGTAGGCCTTGCAGGCGGCATCGACATCGACCGCGTTCCCGTCCGGCACGTGGGTGCGCTCGGGGCGGATGTTGATATGCTTGAATAGGTTCTCCTCCATGAAATAGCGGTAGGAGCAAGGATGATCCGGAGCGAGGCCGATGTACTCGTCGAGATTGAAGGACGTGGCCATCGAAAAATCCAGCTCGCCGGCCGCGTGAAGGCGGATCATTTCCCGGTAAAGAACGAGCGGAGTCGACCCGGTGGCGAGTCCGAGCACGGCATGCGCCTTGCGCCTCAAGGTGGAGGCGATGATGGATGCGCCGATGCGGGCGCAATCCTCTGGGGTGTCCTGAATGATGACTTCCATGGTGTGGTGGGATCGTGGGATTATCGTAGAATGCTACTTGCGGAACCAGGTCTCAAGATTCTGGCGGACGTCGTCCCGGAAGGCGTCGATGAAGCCGAGAACATAACCTCCGACCTCAAGGTTCTCGTCCGTGACAAGCGGCGTGAGATCCATCGCGAACGTCACCTGGTGCTGGGCGTCGCCCTCCCGCGCGTAGTGGAAGGTTGCGTTCGCGTAACGACGCCCCTGGGCGGCCAGGTCGTAGCGTTTGCCGCCGGTGATCTGGCTATCGAAAACGCCGACAAGCGCGTTGGCCAGATTCTGTCGATGACTCACGTCAAGGGCGATCTTGTGCTCGTCCGGCATCCAGTCGAGATCACGCCAGACCTCGCAGCCGTACACTTTTTCCGGACGCTCGCCAACGGGAAGTCCCCGCAAGGCGGTCAACGTCGCGTGCAGCACCGCGATGTGCGTGCGATGCTTGTCGGCGGGATTGTGCGCGTAGACGACGCGCGGTCGGGCGTGCTCAAGGACACGTGCGAGGTCATCGGCCAGGAGCGTCGACTCGCTGTCCTTGATGATGGAACTCGGGTAACAGAGTTGCACCATCGCGCCGTACTGGCCGACGGTGGCTGCCTGGCGTTGCTCGTCCTTGCGCACCTGGATCATCTCGAGATCCGAATAGCGGGCATACGGTCCGACGCGCGAACTACCCGCGCCGTCGGTACAGGTGACCCCGGTGAACCAGAGTTCCTTTTCGCCGTAGCACGAGGCGATCCCGTGGTAGGCCATGATCTCCAGATCGTCCTGGTGCGCCCCGATGGCGAGATGGGTCGTCCGGCGAAGCGCGACCTCGAGGGGCTTGCCGTCGGGGACAAGAATGTCGGCGTTCGTGTTCTGGGTAAGGACGGTCTCTTCGTTCATGCGTGGTTCCAAGTTTCCGGGGACGGCGTCATTACGCAAGGGTGATCATTTCGTCGCGGCTTTCCCGAAAGGCCCGGACAGCGAATTCGAGGTCCTCGCGCGTGTGGCCCGCAGACACTTGCACGCGAATCCGGGCTTGTCCTTTCGGAACGACCGGGAAGGAAAAGGCGATGGCATAGACGCCCTTGCGCAGAAGGCTCTCCGCCATTCGGCCCGCAAGTTCGGCATCGCCGAACATCACCGGCACGATCGGGTGCTCGCCCGGGACAATATCAAATCCCGCCTCCGTCATGGCGGCACGGAAGAATCGGGTGTTGGCCCAGAGCCGGGTGCGGAGGTTCTCCGACCTTGAGACAAGGTCAATCGCCGTGATCGAGGCCGCCGTGATCGCGGGAGCCAGCGTATTGGAAAAAAGGTAGGGGCGCGACCGCTGCCGAAGCATCTCGATGATTTCACGCCTTCCGCTCGTGTAGCCGCCGCTCGCGCCCCCCAGGGCCTTGCCCAGTGTTCCGGTGACGATGTCAACCCGTCCCATGACCTGATGAAACGCATGCGTTCCACGCCCGCCTTCTCCCAGAAAGCCGACCGCGTGCGAATCATCGATCATCACGAGGGCATCATGTTGCGCCGCAAGATCACAGATCGCGGGCAGATTCGCGATGGTGCCGTCCATGGAAAAAACACCATCGGTGGCGATCAGGCGGAACCGGGCCCCGGCGGCTTCCTTCAGTTTTGCCTCGAGATCCGCCATGTCGCTGTTGGCATAGCGGTAACGGGCCGCCTTGCAGAGCCGGATGCCGTCGATGACGCTGGCGTGGTTCAAGGCATCACTGACCACCGCGTCGTCCACCCCGAGGAGCGTTTCGAAGAGCCCGCCGTTCGCGTCAAAGCACGATGTGTAGAGGATCGTGTCTTCGGTGCCGAGGAGATCGGAAATGGCCGCCTCCAGCGTCTTGTGGATTTCCTGAGTCCCACAGATGAAGCGCACCGATGCCATCCCGTAGCCCCATTTTCCCAGCGCTTCGGCGGCGGCGGCACGAATCTCGGGATGACCGGCAAGACCCAGGTAATTGTTCGCGCACAGATTCAACACATCCGGTCGTCCCGGAACCGAAACGTGGGCCCCCTGCGGCGAACCGATGACCCGCTCACCCTTGTAGAGTCCGGCGTCGCGGATCGCTGAAACCTCGCTTCCGAGATGATCGAGGAATCTCTGGCTCATGGAATTCACGCGTTGGTCGGCCATTTGAGAATCACCTTCCCGCAATCGCCCGAACTCATCGCCGCGAAGCCTTTCTCGAAGTCCTCGTATCCGAAGCGGTGCGTGATCACCGGCGCGATATCGAGTCCGCCTTGGAGCATGACCGTCATCTTGTACCAGGTCTCATACATCTCGCGCCCGTAAATGCCTTTGATTGTGAGCATGTTGAAAATGACCTCATTCCAGTCGATGGCGATGTCCTCGCCGGGAATCCCGAGCAAGGCGATCTTGCCTCCATGACACATGTTGTGGATCAGGTCCCGAAACGCGCGCGGGTTGCCCGACATTTCCAGCCCCACGTCGAATCCCTCGTGCATGCCAAGTTCCTTCTGAACGTCAGCGAGGGATTCTTTCGCGGCGTTCACCGCCCTCGTCACCCCGACCGTCCTCGCGAGGTCGAGGCGACTCTCGTTCACGTCGGTGATCACCACATGCCGCGCGCCGGCGTGTCGGGCAATGGCCGCCGACATGATACCGATCGGTCCCGCACCCGTGACGAGAACATCTTCTCCGAGCAGGTCGAACGACAAAGCCGCATGGGTGGCATTTCCGAAGGGATCGAAAATGCTCATCACATCCCGATCAAGCGTCTGGTCGTGATACCACACATTGGTTTGGGGCAGCGCAATGTATTCCGCGAAGGCTCCCGGCCGGTTCACGCCCACTCCTTCGGTGTGGTTGCACAGATGGCGGCGACCGGCCATGCAATTCCGACAGTGCCCGCAAACGACATGGCCCTCTCCACTCACGATGTCACCGATCTCGAAATCATGCACATTGTCGCCTATCGCGACGATCTCGCCTACGAATTCGTGTCCCACGACCATCGGCACTGGCACCGTCTTCTTCGCCCAGGCATCCCAATTGTAGATGTGGAGGTCCGTGCCACAAATACCCGTACGATCCACCTGGATAAGGACCTCATTCATCCCGATCTCGGGTTCGGGAACGTCTTCCAGCCAGAGGCCGGGCTCGGCGCGCTTCTTGACGAGGGCTTTCATTCAAAATCAGGGCAATTCCACATAAATCGCATATATGCAATCTATAGAACACGTCTTTGCATCCGATACAAGCGGAGTTGGACAGAAAGGTCCGATTTCGTCGTTGACCCTGCCGTCCCGGAAGCGCAGCAGGGGAAAAACGACACCCCCATTCTGGAAAAGGGTATTCCGGGAGCATTTGGCAAAATCCAATGCGCAAGCCGGTAGCCCCCGCGGTAGGCAAGGCGCACCCCCTAAAGTGTTATGAACAATCGATTTTGCTGGATATATCTCAACCCTTACGTAATTTTCATAATCGTTTCACAGAATGCGCTGGGAATACCCCCCGATCACCCCATATCAGTTTGTCGATATCGATCATGTCTCTCACCTTCGTTCGCCCCACGAACCGGACCCTGCGCAGCCGATCCTTTTCTTATCGGAATGCCATCATGTGTGCCCTGGGGCTCATCGTTTCGCTCGGCTCGGTTGGCTGTGCCAGCCGTCCGAGCCAGCTCGTCGTCACGGCAGCCCCTGGAAACACCTACATCAAGGAGCGCTTCAGCCACCACTTGACGGATCTGCAGGCTCTGACCAAAAAGAACTACAGGGGGAGCAGCATTCATATCGCACCACCGGTGAACGCGGCGTACGAGGACTGGCGGAAGATGCCGGTCGGACAGATCCGTGGACGCAATCAAGGGGGGCTCACGGCCTGGAAACTCCTGAGCGGCCACGCCACCGTTTACTTCGCCCAATGGAAGGGCAAGGTGCCCGATTGGCTCATCCGTCACGAGGCGCTCCATACGATTCTCCTCAGCAATGGCATCCTAGGGCATCCCGAGGAATACGCCCCGCTTTTCGGGAAATCCTACTGGTGGCTGCCCGAGGACTACTTCATCAAGAAGCACCACGAAGTCCTCGAGGCGGCGAATGCGGCTTCGTGCTGCCCGTATTGCCAGCACTCACGCTCCGAAGTGGTGGGGAAGCGCCCGAACTAGCCACGCGGCAGCGTCGTCCGCAGAACCGTCGCCGGTCCCTCCGAGACCAGATGACGGCTGGACGCGTCGAGACAAGCCGGCACGAGGAAAAAATCGCCTGGCCCGAATCGCTCCCGGGCGCACTGGATCGTCCCGGCGACAACGCCAATGATCGCGAATTCCCCCGTGTCCATTCCATTTCCCGCGGCCCCGTCGAGATCCCATTTCTCGACCCGAAAATGGGCGCATTCGGAGAGAACCACACCCCTGGCCCGATCCATCCCGGGTTCCACGTCCGAGAAATCAATACAGCGAAGGGATTCATCCACGTGAAGCCGGCGCGGCCGTCCATCCAGGCCGACTCGGTTCCAGTCGGAGACACGATAGGTCGTGTCACTATTCTGCTGGATCTCGAAGATGAGGAGTCCCGCTCCGATGGCGTGCAGGCGACCACTGGGAATCGCGATGTGCTCGCCCGCCCGGACCGGAATCCGATGTACCTGCTCCTCGGTCGTGCCGTCTTTGATGCCTCTCTCGAATTCCCGGCGGCCAACGCCAGCACGCAAGCCGACATAGAGTTCGGCGCCCGGATCGGCGTCGGCGATATACCACATTTCGGATTTCGACTCCCCTCCCAGTTCCTCCGCGACCGCCTGTGGCGGATGCACCTGGATCGAGAGGCGTTCACGGGCGTCGAGGATCTTCACCAGCACCGGAAAACGCTCGGAGTCCGCCCTCCCCTTGCCAAAGACCATCTCCCGCTCGTTCCGCCACAGGTCGTTCAGGGTGCGTCCCGCCCATGGACCCGTGGCGACAATGCTCTGCGCCTCTTTCCGGTCCACCACTTCCCACGATTCCCCGCAGGGCGTTCCGGCATCGGGAAGGTTGCGCCCGTAGACGCTGTGGAACTTTCGACCGCCCCAAACACGATCCATGTAAAGCGGGGTCAGCCGCACGGGTCCGATTCCCATAGCCCCTAGAGGTCGAATTTCTCCAGCCGTGCGGCTCCCCTTTCCGCAGCGACCTGCGACAGCTTGTAATCGATGAGGCTCACGAATTTCGACGCCTCCCTGTGCGACTTGCGAGGAAGATGCAGGGTCGCGCTGCCAAGCTGCACGCCCGGCATTTCCTCGATGAGGCGGGGATCTTTGATCTTGAGGATCAGGAACCGCCGGAGGAAGAACTTCCTGAGAATGCGCGCCTCCTCGATGTCATCGTAATCCAGTTCCACCGTCTTGAGCGCCGACGCCGAGCGCGCGAAAGTGCGTTCCTTCTCCTTCCAATGCAACAGCACCTTGTCCTCAATCGCGCGCAACTTGCCGCTCACGTTCAGCCTCCCCAGCGCATCGGTCGCGGGAATGTCGAAATAGATCGCGGCGGGTTCGTCTTCGGTCATGGCAAACAATCGAGACCGCAATGATAGAATCAACCCGTGGAAAGACAAGCCGCTTTCCTCCTTCCGCGGCCGAGGCGCCGCCAAACCAATCGCAGGGGAGAGCGTGAAGCGCAGGGCGTCTGCGGCCGGAAGATGGTGCCTGCAGTCAAAAGCATGGACGGCGGGCCCGCCGGGTCAATGACCAGCGGTCTGCTTGAGTCAGCGCCACTCCGAACTAGC
>JAHEDC010000709.1 GCA_024641425.1 Verrucomicrobiales bacterium
GACGACGATGACATTCCCGAGGACTTGCATTCCGATTACGAGGAGCGCGCCTTCCTGTCCTGCACCCGCTGCGGAGAGACCCTTGCCGATTTCGAGGAAGGCTACCAGCTTTCCAAGGTCTATAGGGCCGGCGAGACCATTCTCGAATACGCGCTTTGCTATCCCTGCATCGCGAAAATGGCCGAGGAATTCTCGGAGGAGTCCCGGCAGGCCATGGATCGCTTCTACAATGAACACCTGACCACGGGCCTCGGGCTGGACTCGTGCGCCGTTTGTGGTCTCGATCGCAGCCTCGCTCCAAACCATGAATATTCGCTCGGCGCCATTTGCCGGGGACACCATATGGTGGAAGGCCTCATGCTCTGCGGCCCCTGCGTCGAGCGGGCGAATGAGGTCATTTCAAAGAAGACCCGCGATGTCTGGCGGCGCTTCATCGACGAAAACTTCCCCGGCGTCCCCGCCGACGCCCTCCCCTCTCCCACCCGGATGCCGGTTTTCTAGGGCGTCGCGCGGCAATTCCCCGAAAGCGCGACGCTCGGAAAGAAAATCGACTTTCATCAGCAACTATCCACCTGAACCCGGGTTTTACCTTGTTACTCTGTCATGAAACGCCAGCCTCTTCCCCCAATGACTGACGAGGAATACCGCGACGTGCGGCGTTCCCACGCGTTCTGCTGGGCCGTAGCGATCCTGGTCGGCGTAGGCACCGGTTACGCCGCGCATCTCGAAATCATTCCTCGCTTCGGCACCTTCCCCGCCGCCGGACTGGGTGCTTTCGTCGGACTGGTGTTGGGCAACAAATTCTTTCCGGACGGGCAGCGCTATCTGACGTTCCGCGCCAAGAACTACCGGCGTGCCCGACACGGGCTTCCACCTGTCGAGGATACCGATCCCATCGGCGAATACTTTACCGACATTGATCGGGGCTAACGGAATTTCAACAAAGACGAGGTCGTCCCCCCTCAACCGTCCCTCGGCTTGTTCGGATCATAGTAGATCCGCACTTCCGCCTTGTCGGTTCCGAGGATCTCCTGCGCGCGCTTCAAGGCGTTGCGGGTCGAGAGATTCGGATTCATCGGGGAGCCGAGGAAGAGATTCTCTTTCCCGAGAACTTCGATCAGTCCTGAATTGCGAAGCACTCGGTAAACCTCTTTCATCGCGCCACTGATAATAAGGTCACGCCCGTTCGCTCGGAGGAACTTGATCAATTCCTCCAGCGCCATCACGCTGGTGGCATCGAGGTGCCGCGCGTTCTTCAGACGGAGGACGATGATCTTCAGGTTCGGATCGTTGCAGGTGCGCTGGATCTGGGTGCGGAAGAGTTCGGCTGCTCCAAAGAAGAGTTCTCCCTCGACGTGAACGATCGAGATTGACGGGATTTTCCGCCGGGCGACCTCCATTTCCGTGAGGTCCCCGTGGTCGTTGAACTCGTATTCGACAAGCTGAGGGCGGCTCGCCTTCCGGAGATACAGCACGATCGAGGTGCCCACCCCGACGAAGATGGCCACATGGAGGGGCATGATCAGGGTCGAGAGAAAGGTGACGACCAGCGTAATCGCGTCCGAACGCGTGGAGGCGAAGGCAATGCGGATATGATGCCGGTTGATGAGCGAGAGCGCGACGCAGATCACGAGCGCGGCGAGGCAGGTTTTGGGGACATGGGCGACGAGCGGACCGAGCGCGAAGAGCCCGAACAGGCAGATGACGCCGCTGATGAGGCTGGAGAGGCGCCCCTTGGCACCGCTGGAGAAATTGAGCGCCGAGCGGGTCATCGAACCCGATGCCGGCATACCGCTGAAAAAAGCACAGGCCAGGTTCGCGGCGCCTGCCCCCAGCATGTCCTGGTTGATATCGGGCCGGTCCCCGCTGCGGCTCGCGAGTGTTTTGGCCATTACTGAATTCTCCAGACCCGCCAGGAAGGCGATCGCGAGCGCGAGCCCCGACATCTGCGCCACCCGGTCAAAAAGGCCCTTTTCCGAAAAAATCGAGAGATCCGGTAGAACATGGCTGGGATGCACGGCTCCCAGATAGGCCGCCTCCAGTCCAGCGAACCTGGAGAGAATCGATGCCACCGCCGTCGATAGCGTAAGGGTGAGGGCAAAGGAGGGCAGCTTCGGGAACCGTTTTGCCAGGAAAAGGTAGAGGCCAAGGGTTCCCGCCCCCAGGGTCAGCGGATACCATTGGGCATGCGGAATCTCCGCGATGACGCCCCCCGCTATGGAGAAAAACGAACGCGCTTCCGA
>JAHEDC010000298.1 GCA_024641425.1 Verrucomicrobiales bacterium
GAGGACGTTGTTGATGAGGCGACCGAGGCGGTGGCTCTCGTCGACGACGATGTCGAGGTGGCGCTGGAGGGGCTCGGCTTCCTCGCCGAGGGTGGCGGCGCGCTCGCCGGCGAGTTCGGCATACAGGCGGATGTTGGTGAGCGGGGTTTTCAGCTCGTGGGAGACTTGATTCACGAAACTGACGCGGCGCTCGGCGTCGCGCATCTGGCGGCGGTAGACGGTGAAGAGATAGGCGGCGAGGAGGAGGACGAGAGTCGCTCCAACGGCGAGGGCCGTGACGATACCTGCGGAGGCGCGGCGTCCGAGCAAGGCGGCGGTGCTGGCGAGCGCGGGATCGGCGAGATGGCGAAGCCGCCACATGCCGAGCGGTTCGGCGAGGGGAAGCTCGACGCCGGCTTCGGCGCCCGCCTCGTCGGAGAGCGCGGCCTTTCCCCACTGGTAGATGATGTGGCCGCTGGCATCGAGGAACTGGCGCAGGCTGCTGTCGGTGCTTGTGGAATCCGGGAGCGCACCGACGAGATCGCCGAGCAGGGCCATGCGGTCGATCTCGATCCCGACGGTGCGGGCGCGTTCGGGATCGGGGCGCCAGAGGATGAAATTCACACCGTCGCCCCAGAACCAGGAGAACCACTGTGGGGTGGCCGCCGCCGCCGAATCGTAAGCGTTACCGCCGCCGAGGAAGAGGGGTTCGCCCTCACGGCAGATGGACTCGATGCGTGAGAAGAAGCCGCGCTCCGCGTCGGTGCGGAGATCGCGCTGGGTCGGTGGGTGCGTGATGCGACCGGTGGAGTCGAGGACGAAAACCTGCCGGACAAGGCGGAGGCTGCGGCTGCGGTCGCGGATTTCAGCGGCGTCGGCGAGCGGTTCGTCGAGGAGAGCGAGGAGGTCGCGCTCGACGGCCGCAACGGCGTCGGCGAGGTTAATGCGGGTCTGGTGCAGCTCGGCGCGGTAGGTTTCGGTCAGGCCTTCCGAGAGTTGGCGCTGCTCCTCGACCGTCGTCTGCCGCACCACCTTCGCCCCGACCCACGCGAGGAGGGCGACGGGGAGGAAGACGGCGAGAAGGAAGACGGTGGCGAGGCGTGCGTTCAAATCGGCGACACGATGACGCGAAATCCGCTTATTGTCCCTGAGGGATCTGCGATTCCTGCGGTTGCGGTTGCGGTTCGGCCGCCTGTTGCTCGGGCTCGACGACCTGGCGGACCCGGTAGTTGTTGAATTGTTGCACGCGCATCGCTTTCCTCTGCTGGGCCCAGGCCGCGTCATCGAGGTTGGCGGCCTGGGAACCGTTTTCGGCTCCGTATTCGACCAGCGACTGGTCGCCCCAAAGGGCTCCCTGCTGCTCGCAGAAGAGACGGTTTTCCGTGAGGACGGCCCGCGCTTCCTCGACCTTGCCCTCGTCGCGGAGTTCCATCGCGGCCGTGTTGTTCAGGGTCGCGACCTGGACCGCGCAGGCGGCCATCACCTCCGGGCTCACGTTTTTCGCGATGTCCTCCCGGGAGGAGGAAAAGCGCATCTTCACGGCGGCGGTGAGTTTGTCCGTCTGGTGGGTGCGGAGGTTCGCGTAGCTGACCTCGACATCGGCGACGACGCTGGTCGCGCCGTCGGCACCGGCGGGGACCTCGACTTCGAGGAGCACGTATTCCTGCTGGCTGGCGTAAAGTTGATTCAGGACGACGAGGGCTTCGCCGCCGCTGATCTCGGCCTCGCGACCGAGGACGCGCAGGGGACGCGCGCCACTCCGGCAGCGGATGCGGACGAGGACTTCCTGGGCGGCGACGGAAAGGAGGTCCCCGAATTCCTTCTGGAAGATGGCGGCGAGTTCCTCCGGCTGCTGGGCGAAGGAATGGTTGCCGTCGCTGCGTTCGGCGAGCCGGAACATGAGATCCTCGTTATAGCCTTCGCCGATGCCGATCGTACTCACCGAGATGCCATCCTTGCGGAGGGAAGCGCCGAGTTCGGCGAGGGCGGCGGGGGAGCTGGGGCCGATGTTGGCCTGTCCGTCGGAGAGGAGGATCGCGCGGTTCACCCGGTTGCGGTCGAAGAATTTCCGCAGCTCCTCGACGCCTTTGGTGACGCCGCCGAAGAGAGCGGTTGAGCCCTGGGCCTGGACGCTGTCGAGGCGTTCCATGATTTCGGCGGGATCGCTGAGTTTGGTGGCGGGAACGAGCACGCGGACGGTCGAGTCGTAGAGAACCACGGAGACGATATCCTCGGGGCCGCAGCTGCGGAGGGCCTCCTTGGCGGCTTCACGGGCGTGGCGCATTTTCTCGCCCTGCATCGAGCTGGATTTGTCGAGGACGATGGCGACGTTGACCGGGGCGCGTTTCGCTCCGTTCGCGTCGATCGCGAAGCCGGTGAGCCCGACCTTCAGGTAGGTCTTCGCCTTCGCGGGCTCGCCACCCTTGGCGGGGGCGGCGGCGGACATGACGGGATTCGCGAGGGTGACCTCGAGGCCGATTTTCTCGCGGGCGAGGGCGCTGCCTCCGAGGAGGGCGGGCAGGGCGAGCAGAAGGGGGAGGGGGATGCGTGGGCTTTTCATGGTGGTAGATGGATTTGAGTTACCCACCCACCATCGCCCGCCACGGCACTCGCGGGTCAGATCACGGTAAAAGCTTTGTCAGGGAATTGTCAGATGGCGGGCCCCTTTTCAGGGCTTCGTCACCTTCACCCGAAAGAAGCGCCGGGGCGCCGCCCCGAGGATGCCGGGATCGCGGTAGACGACGGTGACCGTGCCATCCCCGTTGGGCGTGGCAGCGCCGAACTGCACGAGCACGCCGCTCCAGTCGATCAGGTCGGAAGCGAACTGCGGGAGGTAGGTGAGGTCGTTGGCCGGACTGCGCATGCGGAAGCTGAGGCCAAGGAAATCCTGGCCGCTATCGGTGCCGACGACCATCTGGGGGAGCAGGGCCTGGTTCACGAACGTCTTCGGACTGAAAGCATAGGCGTAGGCATTCAGATTGGTGATGCCGTCCCCGTTGAAATCGCCGTTCGGAGCGACGAGGGCGGTCATGGCGAGTTCCGCCGGGGTGAAGTTCGCGAGAGCCCACGTATCGTAGACGAACCCCATGCTATTCGCGGTCCCGGGCGAGCCGTTGAGGGCATTGCTCGTCTTCCAGTTGTCGTAATTGCTGCCGTAGGCCGTGAGATTCTTCCGTTCAATGCTCCGCCCCCCGAGGACTCCGACGTTGGGCCACGGAGCGACGTCGCTGTAGTCGACATAGTCTACCGGGACAATCGGTGCGACGAAACCCTCGTCGGCATTCGGCGGCCCCTTCTTGGCGAGGACGATTTTCTCGCCGCCATTGTTCAAGGCTCCGGTGTAACCGCTCGCGCCGCCGTGGATGACAACGGCGGGAGGGACGCTGTTCGCGGTGCGGAAGACCGCGGCATCGGTGCCCTGCGGGAGAATGATCATCCGGGCACCGGCCGCCAGGGTCGGCGTTGCTCCAGGGAAGCTGAAGGTCACGCCGGCGCTGAAGAGCCAGTTGTTGGCGGGATTTCCGCCCGGTGAGTTGTCGTAAAGAGCCACCGTACCTCCGGTGATATTGGTGATCTCGATGAATTCGGGATCGGCACCGTCGGGGTTGTAAAGGAGCTCGCTGATGACGACCGGGCCGATTTTCGGCGCGGAATTTACCGCGCCGGCGGGATTAGGCACGAAGCGGTTGATGGTGAAGGTAATCGAGGAAAGCGGAACGATATCGACCCGGCCCTGGGTATCGACGACGCGGCCCACGCTCACGCCGTTGTCGGTGCCGTCGAAGACCACGCGATCCTGGTATCCCGTGAGGACGCCCGCCGCGTTCGCGGACGAGAGCACGACGCTTTCGCCGTTCTCGCTGAGGGCGAAGCCGCCGGGGGTTCCGAAATAGCCGGCGGGGGGCTGCGTGGCCGTGTTGTCGTCGTTGTCCTCGTTGACGACCCAGTATCCGCCGGCGGGGATCATCGTTCCGGTGGGAATCTTGAACTTCTTCGGCGAGTTGCGGCTATCGCTGAGGAACCAGCCTCCGATATCCACTGGAGAGGCGTTCGGATTGTAAAGCTCGATCGCATCGGTCTGGGGCAGGTCGGTATGGGCGAGGATCTCGTTCACGTAGATGACCGGCCCCGAGTAGGCGACGATGCGTCCGGGGCTCCCTCCGAGTTCAAGGCTCGCCGCCCAGTTGACGGGATCGTCCCCATACGCGCCTACGTCGACGCGGACGAGGCTCCGACCCAAACCGCCCGCTGCCGCTTCAGGCCAGGGGCTCTTATTGTCGTACTCCACGGCGTCCATGTCGACGAAGGTCTGGATTCCCTCGTTGGTGTCGGGTCGCTGGAGGGCGACACGCTCGCCGCCGTTTCGCAGGCTGGGCGGACTGGCTCCGACAGCGTAGGGACCGAAAATCTGCACGTTGGCAGGAATGGCATGCGCCGCACGGAAGGTAGACGGCACGGTAGGAACCACGAGGGCGATCTCGCCCGGAGCAAGCGACGGTTGGACGCCGTTCAGGACAAAGCTGATCCCGTCCACCCGCCAGTTGGTTGCGGGACTCAAAGGATTGTAAAGCGGTACTGTCGCTTCCGAAATGTTCTGGATCTCAAGGAACTCGTCGTTTCCTCCCGGGACTCCCGGATCGTACATGATTTCGGTGATAACGACCGGCCCGACGAAAGGCAGGCCATTTGCGGCTCCCCTCGTCGGCAGGGTCGTCACCAGTCGCACCCGATTCTGCGAGTCGAGATAGCGGCTGAAGGTTGTGCCATCACCGGAGGGGCCGAAGAAGAAGCCGTTCACGTAACCGGTGAGCGCACCCGCCGCGGTCGCCGAGTAAAGGAAGATACGCTCGCCATTCTTGGAGCTCAGTCCGAGGCTGATGCCGGGATCGCCGTTCTGGAAGACCAAATAGCCACCCGCCGGCACGATCGAGCCTGCGGGAAGGTCGATTTGTTTCGGATTGTTCAACGAGGCGGACAGGTACCAGGTGCTGATGTCCACGGGGGTGGCGCTCGGGTTGTAGACCTCGACCCAATCGTTATCCAAGTTGCCGTCTCGGGAACGAATCTCGTTCACGACCACGACCGGGAGCGGCGTGGGCAGGGGCTCATTGGCCTTCGGCGATCCATTGAGATTGATGCTGGGCCGCCAGTTCCGGTAGTCATCCGGATCCTCGGGAGCCTTGCTGGAATCGAAAAGGGTCAGCGTGTAGCCGTTGCCGTCGGGAGCTGAAGGCCAAAGGTTTCGGCCTTCCTCCGTGCTATCCGCCGGAGTGCCTCCGTCCCAGTATTTGACGCTGAAGACGGTATTGACGCCCTGAAGGATCTCGATCGTCTCACCGGAACCGCTGAGGCCGCTTGTCATGGTGCCATCGGCTGCGAAGCCGAATTTCGCGGCAAACTGCGCGGGCGTCACGGCCAGGACAATGTGGCCCCCCGGTTGCACCGTCTTCGCCGGGGTTACCGTCGAACCTTCGAAAGTAAAACCCGTCGTGCTGAGCGGCGCATCCCCCACGTTCTTGATCTCCATCCAGTCGGTGCCGTTGACGTCTGTCGAGGCCGCATTGTAATTGAACTCCGAAATGATGAACTCACCGGCCGCCCGTGCTCCCTGCGTAAGAGAGATGAGGAAGGCAGCCGCGAGCGGCGGGAGAATACGCCGGTTCGGCGCGCGGTAGGATGCGGGTTGCTTCATACTTGGAGGATTTGGAGGGGGAATACAGGGTCGTGGCGGTCGCTTGAACCGCGGGAGGCGAAGAGGAGCTTAAAAGCATCGTCGAACGGTCATTCGGGGTCAAGCCCTTTGGAAGAGGGCAATGACGGGCAGAAAGCCCCCAGCCTCGACGTTTCAGCGACCGATGCCATGCAAGGACTCAACCTGCGCGAGGACGCTTTCGAAGGGCTGGGCGTCGAGCCGTCCGAAAGCCTCGTGGCGCTGAAGGCGGGCGCGGGTGGCGGCCGGGCTGGCGAGCCCGCAGAGGAAGCGCGCTAGCTGCCGCGCTGTGCGCAGCGCGGGGTGGCGCTCCGCCGCCAGGGAGTGGATCGCCGCGATATCTTCCAGCGTGATTTCCGGTCGGCGGGTGGCCGGGAGGCGATTCGCGCGTCCGGTGCCGAGGCAGGCCGAGCATTGGCCGCATTTCGGGGGCTTCGTCTCACCGAAGTATTCCATGAGCCGCCGGACGAGGCATCGCCCGCCCTCGGCGAAAGTCACGACCTCGTGCAGTCGGTGAATGTCACGCGCTTCGCGTCCGGCGAAAAGGTCACAGAAGTCCGCTGCCACGCCCTCGACGCGTTCGGGGCGTTTTCTCACCCGATATCCCTGCCGCAGGCCGGACGGGCGCACGGTGGCGTCGCCCGCGAGTTCGAGATCGGCGATGACCCGCCGGATTATCTTTTCCGGAATGCGGGTCTCGAAGGCGATGTTCTCCGGAAGGAGGTCGACGCAGCCACGCCGGCGTTCCCCAGAGGCGAGAATGACCCTCAGCCGTTTCCGGGAGGCCGCGTTCGACTCGGCAAGGACCTCCTCTTCCGGTCGGAGGAAGCGCACGCGAAAACCGTTGTAGAACGAGGCGGTTGGTTCGAGAATGCCGCGCGTTTCCAGGTGGGCGAGCATGGTTTCGACGACCATCGGACGGATGTCGAGGGTGGTGGAGAGCGCGTATTTCGAGACCGAAAACGTGTCTCCGAGCCTGAGAATATGATCGACGAGGTTCTTCACCGCCTGCACCGAGGGCGTGTCACCGTAGATGAAGTTCTCCAGCACGACCAGATCGTCGGCGCAGGCGAACATCTCGCAATGCGCCGGGAGACTGTCCCGGCCCGCGCGTCCGGTTTCCTGCATGTAGTTCTCGAGGCTTTTCGGAAGATTGAAATGGTAGACCGCCCGGATGTCCGCCTTGTCGATCCCCATTCCGAAGGCGATGGTGGCCACCACGACGCGGACTTCCCCCGCCGCGAAGCGCTCCTGCACCTCCGCGCGGTAGTCGTCGTTCAGTCCGGCGTGATAGGCCTTCGCGTCGATCCCGTTCCGCGAAAGCCAGCCAGCCACGGTCTCCGCTGTCTGTTGGAGCGTCACGTAGACGATCGACGGGCCCTCGAGAGCGCGGAGTCGTTCGAGCAAGCGTTCACGCCGTTCGCCGCCAGGGCAGGGCGTCACGTGGTAGACGAGGTTCGGTCTGCGAAAGCCAGTCTGCACGTGATCGGCCTTCCGGATCGCGAAGGCCCTCCGGATCTCCGCCGCTACGGCTGGCGTGGCGGTCGCGGTCAGGCAAAGCACGCGCCGGGCGCGGATCCTTTTCGCCAGGGGCACGAGTTTCAGGTAGTCGGGGCGGAAATTGTGGCCCCATTCCGCGATGCAATGCGCCTCGTCCACGGCCATCATCGCGACCTGTGTCCGGCGCATTGTTTCGATAAAACGCGGATTGGCAAGACGCTCGGGGGCGACGTAAAGGAGCTTCAATTCCCCCGAAATCACCCTGTTGGTGACCTCCAGGGCTTCCTTCTCGCCCAAGGTGGAATCCAGCCGTGCTGCCGCGATTCCCAGCGCCCGCAGGGCATCGACCTGATCCTTCATGAGCGCGATGAGTGGCGACACCACCAGGGTGAGACCATCCAGCAGCAATGCCGGCAACTGGTAGCAGAGGCTCTTCCCGCCGCCAGTCGGAAAGACGGCCAAAACCGAACGCCCCGCGAGCAGTCCGTCGATCACCGCTTCCTGCCCGGGGCGGAAGTGGTCCATTCCGAACACATCGCTTAACACGCGCCACCGTTTGTCGCTTTCCGGATTCGATTCCATCAATCGCGGCCCCAGCGGCGGTCGGGTTCGGAGGGGCCTTCAAAGACGAACGGGCTTCTGCCGAAAGCATTCATCCGGAACCGATCCCCCATCGCATTCCCGGCGTCAAGGCATTGGCGGGATACGGGATGCGGCCGGGTTCGTTCTGGAAGAGAACGACGGAAACCCGGGCGAGGGGCAAGCCTCCGATCTCCGCGACCGAGAAACGGGGGATGGGAAGGAGCCGGAAGGGCGGTTTCGAGCCCCCTGTCGCCGAATTCCACCAGCGATGCCCTGCAAATGGGTTCCCCAGTCGCGGAAATTGTTAGCATTTTAAAACCATTTGTTGATAAATATTATAATTACCATAAAATATAGAATTATTATTCCGCAATGAGC